>JACMQW010000037.1 GCA_014376785.1 Oligoflexia bacterium | reverse complement strand
GGTCAGCAGTGGAATGGAAGTCATGGGAATGCGGGTGCCGGAACCTGGGAGTTTTTAAGTCGAGGTAAATCTATTTAGTTCTAAACAGAAGATGCGTGGTTTCAGATGAGTCTGAATCAGCCAGGTCGAAAGTTTAAATACGAAATCACAGTGGTCGAAAGGGTCGCCGTCGAAATCAAATCGGCCGAATACTCCGCGCGCCTTGCCCGCGCCGCGGAAGCGTTGTGTCCGTTACTCACCAGCTCCGAGAGTCTCGAAAATTCCGCCAGTTCTGGCAAAACCATTCTTCCTCTATCCATCTTCATGAACCCTTAACCACCGGAAGCATCGCTACCGGGGAGAGAGACGTGTCCGATGGAAAAGACGAACCGAAAACTGCGGCCTGAAAATAATCTCCGAAAAGTGGCGTATTACATTCGCTGTTCGACCGAAGAACAGAACGAATCGCCCGAGGGAACGAGCAAGAACCAGGAAGAGCGGCTCGCGCTCACCCTGCGCCTTAAGAACCAGATGGGCGAGGGTTACGGGAGTCATGTCGGGACTTACACGGACGTGAAGTCAGGGAAGGATATGAACCGCTCGGAACTTAAGCGGCTCCTTCGCGATATCGAACACGGTTCAGTCGATGTCGTGATGGTGACCGAGCTATCCCGGCTTTCGCGTTCGATTAAGGATTTCTCGGAGATCTGGGAGTTCATGCTCGCTCACGGCTGCCAGTTCCTAAGCCTTCGTGAAAATTTCGATACGATTACAGCGTCGGGCGAGATGATGCTTTTTTCGCTCGCGAACTTCAGTCAGTACGAACGCCGCCAGACCAGCGAACGCGTGTCCGCGAATATGGAAGCCAGGGCGAGGCGCGAACTCTGGAACGGTGGCGTGTTGCCAATGGGCTATGAACCCGACCCAGAACAACGAGGCAGTCTCCGTATCGTCGAATCCGAGGCGGAAACCGTCCGCACGGCGTTTCACGCGCTCATCACTCAGGGTTCCGTATCCAATGCTGCGAAGTGGTTAAATGCCAACGGCCATAGCTATGGGTCCGAGCTTCGCGGCGGTGGATTCATGCGGCGCTTAAAGCATTTCACCTTCGATAGCCTGTACCGGATGACGTCTAACCCGGTTTATATCGCGGTACGCCCCGTAAAATCGAAAACCGCTACCGTGGGTGTGAAAGCGGTCTGGCCGCCGATCATCGACGAAGCCATATTCGAGGAGGCGAAGACGGTGCTGCTGGCGGGGAAGAAGCAGAAAACAGGGCGAGAGTCGCGCTATCCGTACCTATTTAGTTCGCGGATCTCCTGCGAAGAGTGCGGGAGTATCCTCGTCGGTCGGTCCGCCTATGGAAATTCCGGAAAGGTCGGATACTACGAACATGGAAGTCAGGTAAAACGCGAGCAAGCGTTGGAAATAAAATCCCACCGCTGCCAGCCGTTCCGGATCCCAGCGAAGAAGCTCGAAGAACGGTCATGGAAGGAAGTCGTCGCCATCCTTTGCGGAGTCCACCGCGAAAAATTAATTGCAGCGATTCGGAACTTAGAGAGAAATCCAAGCTCGTCGGGTTCTCTCGAAAAGAAGAGCCGGGAGAAATCCGCCGTCGAAGGAAAGATCGCGAACCTCGCCCGGAAAATCGGGGAACTTCCGGAAGGAGTACCTGCCGAGCCCCTCTATGCCGAAATCCGAACGCTAGCGGGAACGAATACCCGACTCGAAAACGAGATCCGCTCGCTTGAGCAAAAAAATCCAACACAGGAAATCGCGACCGAATCTCGGCTTGACAGGCTGTTCGCAAAAATGAGTGGCCTACTTCCGACGTCGGAAGGAGTCGACACCGAGACGAAGCGAAAAATTATCCAAGCCCTCATCCATAAACTCGTCATCACGAAGCCCGGATTTAAAATGCACTTTTACGTGGGCGTGGACCAAATAAAGAAGGGAGAGCGGCGGCTTGAAACTCCGCGCTCTCCCTTGAAATCATACGAAAAAACCCGAGCAGAAAAAATTTCTGTCCCGGGTTCGTTTAAAAGCTTGAATGGTGGGAGCTGTAGGGATCGAACCTACGACCGATGCTGTGTAAAAGCATTGCTCTACCGCTGAGCTAAGCTCCCGAAGTTGCCAGGGTTGCCGGTAGTACCGGCAACCCTAACACAAAATTAAACCGATGCTTGCTGTTGCATCGAAGACATCGGTGCATTCACCGAGGTCGGCTCTTCTGCATCAGACTCGATGTAGAGGTGCTTGTACTTGATGAGTCCAGTACCGGCAGGGATCAAACGACCCATGACGATGTTCTCTTTCAAGCCGCGCAAGAAGTCCGTACGTCCAGCCACTGCCGCATCCGTCAGCACCTTAGTTGTTTCCTGGAAGGAAGCAGCCGAGATGAATGAATCCGTTGTGAGGGACGCTTTCGTGATTCCGAGAAGGAGAGGTTCGTAGGTTCCGGCAACGCCGCCGCCTGCAATGACTCGTTTGTTCTCGGCTTCCAACACGCCTCGTTCGACTTGCTCGCCCGCGAGGAATGTCGTGTCTCCGACATCCTTCACTTTTACTTTGCGAAGCATCTGACGAACGATGGTCTCGATGTGTTTATCGTTAATCTTAACCCCTTGAAGGCGATAAACTTCTTGGACTTCGTCCACGAGGTATTTCGCGAGGGCTCGATCTCCGAGAACACGAAGGATATCATGCGGATTCACTGGGCCGTCGTTCAGAGGTTCGCCGGCTTTGACGTAATCGCCTTCGTTTACTGTTAAGTGACGTCCTTTGCCGATCAGGTATTCGCGAGCTTCGCCCCCTTCAGGAGTGACGAGAACTTTACGCTTCCCTTTAGTATCTTTACCGAAGGAAACGATTCCATCGATTTCAGCCACCACAGAGGAGTCTTTCGGCTTGCGAGCTTCGAAGAGTTCAGCCACGCGAGGAAGACCCCCGGTGATGTCCTTGGTCTTAGCGGATTCGCGTTGAATACGAGCGATCGTATCTCCAGCGCTGATGGCGTCTCCATCGGAAACGGTGATCGTAGCGCCCACTGGAATCATGTAACGAGCGACACGGTTTGAGCTGCCTTCGATCTTTACCGGATTGCCTGCAGCATCCTTGATGATGACTTTAGGACGCTTATCGGTCGCCTTCGATTCCATGATCACTTTGTGCGAGAGACCCGTGACGGAGTCGAACTGCTCTTGCATGTTCGTTCCTTCTTCGATGTCTTCGAAGGAAACCGTTCCTGAAACTTCAGTGATGATCGGAGTGGAATACGGATCCCATTCAGCCACCAGTTGACCTTTTTCAACAGCGTCGCCGTCTTTCGCGATCAATTTCGCTCCGTAAACGACCGTGTAACGCTCGCGTTCGCGATTGTTTGCGTCGAATACCGCGATCTCTCCGTTTCGGTTCATGACCGTCATCGTGCCTTCGCGGTTACGAACGGTGACGAGGTTCAAGAACTTCACAGTACCCTTCGTTTTCATTTCGATGTTCGATTGCTCGGCACGTCGAGATGCGGCTCCACCGATGTGGAAAGTACGCATCGTCAATTGAGTTCCTGGTTCGCCGATGGACTGAGCGGCGATAACACCGACTGCCTCACCGATCGAAGCCGTGCGTCCGCGACCTAAGTCACGACCGTAGCAGAGAACGCAGATTCCGCGTTTCGAAGTACAGAAGAGAACCGAACGAATTTTTACTTTATCCACGCCGGCCGCTTCGAGCATTTTCACGCCGTCTTCGTCGACTTCGGTGTTCGCCTTCAGAACCACATCGCCAGTGACTGGGTCGAGTGCGTCTTCGAGGATCACGCGACCGAGAACTCGGTCACCTAATTTTTCGATGACTTCTCCACCTTCGACGAGTGAAGCAACGTAGAGGCCTTCAAGAGTTCCGCAATCTTCTTCGGTCACGATCACGTCTTGGGAGACGTCGACCAGACGACGAGTGAGGTATCCGGAGTTGGCTGTTTTCAGAGCGGTATCGGCAAGACCTTTACGCGCTCCGTGAGTGGACACGAAGTATTGAAGAACAGAAAGACCTTCGCGGAAGTTCGAAACGATCGGAGTTTCGATGATCTCGCCGCTTGGTTTAGCCATCAGTCCGCGCATACCGGCGAGCTGACGAATCTGAGCGTTCGATCCCCGTGCTCCAGAGTCCGCCATCATAAAAATGGAGTTAAAGGAAGAGGACACCACTTCACGTGGGCCTTCACCCTTCCAACCCTTAGGTGCGGTGAAGGTTTGAACAGCGAGTCGCTTCATCATGGCCGAAGCGATTTGTTCGGACGTTTGCGCCCAAATATCGATGACCTTGTTGTAACGTTCCCCGTCCGTGATCAGACCTTCGACGTATTGATTTTCGATTTCCTGAACTTGCTTGTAAGCACCGTCGAGAAGTTCTTTCTTCTCTGGAGGCATCAGCATGTCTTGAACAGAAATCGAGATCCCGCCTCTCATGGCCTGCTTGAATCCCGTTTGCATAATCGCGTCTGCGAGAAGCACGGTTTTCTTATTTCCAGACAAACGGAAACAAGTATCAATCAGTTCGGCGAGATCTTTCTTACCGAGCACTTTATTGTAGTGCTTGAACTCGATTTCACTCGGTACAATTTCCGAAAGAAGGGCGCGACCGCAAGTAGTCTCTTCAATTTTGCCGTTGATGCGGCATTTGATTTTCGCCTGCAAGTGCACAGCACCGGACTGGAGGGCCATCTCGATTTCTTGTGGATTCGAGAAGATCTTTCCTTCGCCCTTTGCGTACGGACGTTCACGGGTCATGTAGTACAGACCGAGAACAATATCCTGGGAAGGAACGATGATCGGCTTACCGTTAGCGGGCGAAAGGATGTTGTTGGTGGACATCATCAAAACGCGGGCTTCGATTTGGGCTTCGATCGAAAGAGGAACGTGCACGGCCATTTGGTCCCCGTCGAAGTCGGCGTTAAACGCCGCACAGACGAGAGGATGCAACTGGATGGCTTTCCCTTCGATCAATACGGGCTCGAAAGCTTGGATACCGAGACGGTGGAGAGTCGGAGCGCGGTTCAACATGACCGGATGCTCTTTCACTACTTCTTCAAGGATATCCCAGACTTCTTGGCGCTGCTTTTCGACCATTTTCTTCGCAGATTTAATGGTCGTGACGTAACCGTATTCCGACAATTTATTGTAGATGAACGGTTTGAAGAGCTCGAGAGCCATGACTTTCGGAAGACCGCACTGATGAAGGCGCAGTTCTGGTCCGACGACGATGACGGAACGACCGGAGTAATCGACACGTTTTCCGAGCAAGTTTTGACGGAAACGGCCTTGCTTCCCTTTCAGCATGTCTGAAAGAGAGCGAAGTGGACGCTTGTTCGGGCCAGTAAAGGTCTTACCACGACGTCCGTTATCGAAAAGGGCATCCACAGCTTCTTGAAGCATGCGCTTTTCGTTTCGAACGATGATTTCCGGAGCGTTCAATTCCATCAATCGTTTCAACCGGTTATTCCGGTTGATCACGCGACGATAGAGATCGTTCAGATCGGAGGTCGCGAAACGACCACCATCGAGTGGAACCAATGGACGAAGTTCAGGTGGTATGACCGGGATCACTTCGAGCATCATCCACTCTGGCTTGTTCGAGCCGGAGTTTTTGAAAGCTTCGACAACTTTCAGGCGCTTCGAAAGCTTCGTACGCTGAGCTTCGGAAGTGGTTTGCTTCATCTCACGGCGGAGTTGGCGAGAAAGAATCTCGATGTCCACGCGCTTGAGGGCATCGCGAATGTTTTCTCCGCCCATGCCGGCGGTGAAGTTCACGCCGTCTTTAATGAGTTGTTGGTACTTCTCTTCCGAGAGAACGGTGTTTTCTTCGAGCCCAGAATTACCAGGTTCGCTGACTAACCATGCTTCGCAATAGAGCACTTTTTCTAAGTCCTTTAGCGTCACGTCGAGCAAGGCGCCGATACGCGAAGGAAGGGAACGCAGGAACCAGATGTGCGCGACAGGGGTCGCGAGTTCAATATGGCCCAAACGTTCGCGACGAACTTTCGACTGGATGACTTCCACCCCGCACTTTTCGCACACGACTCCGCGGTGTTTCATGCGTTTGTACTTACCGCAGTTACACTCGTAATCTTTTACCGGTCCGAAAATTTTTGCGCAGAAGAGACCATCTCGCTCTGGTTTGAAAGTTCGGTAGTTGATCGTTTCTGGCTTCTTCACTTCACCGAAAGACCACTCCCGGATCTTCTCTGGCGATGCGAGGGAAATGCGCATTCCAACAAAGCTCAACGGGTCTTTTGGCTTATCGAAAAAATTTAAGAGATCTTTCATCGGTTCCTCGATCTTTTTGGCTGAAATTTGGAGGCCCCGGGCGCTTCCCGAGACCTCCCTATTTTCGTTGCCCGGCCTCGTAGTGCGAGGGGGGCAGGTACGGCTTTTATGAACGTGCGATCAAAGCGAGGTCACATCACCAAAGGTGCAGATTGCTTATCGGCTTCTTCGATGAGCTCGACGTTCAATGCAAGAGACTGAAGCTCTTTCACGAGAACGTTAAACGACTCAGGAAGTCCTGGTTCGAGCAAATGCTCACCCTTCACGATGGCTTCGTACATCCGGTTCCGTCCAGTGACGTCATCAGACTTCACCGTCAAGAATTCCTGAAGTGCGAAAGCGGCACCGTAGGCTTCGAGTGCCCAGACTTCCATCTCTCCGAGACGCTGACCACCGAACTGAGCTTTTCCGCCGAGTGGTTGCTGCGTGACTAGAGAGTAGGGTCCGATCGATCGTGCATGGATCTTCTCTTCGACCAGATGGTGAAGTTTCAGCATGTACATGACCCCGACCGTCACATCTTCAGCGAACGGTTCACCCGTCACGCCGTCGTACAACGTCGTTTGCCCTCGTGCCGGCAATCCAGCGACTTGGTAGATCTTGCTGATGTCTTCTTCAGTCGCACCGTCGAATACTGGAGTCGAGACATGGCTTCCTTTACGGAGGTGCCACATCATTCGCTTCAAGTCCGCATCCGAAGCTTTTTCGACGTATTTGTCGACCTCTGGGCTGGTATAAACGTCGCGCATGAGCTTCCGTGCACCTTCGCCATTCCAGTTATCCAGATAAGCTTGAACTTTCTCGCCGACTCCCCATGCTGCCCATCCGAGCATCACTTCGAGGAGCTGACCGATGTTCATCCGAGACGGAACTCCGAGAGGGTTCAATACCATGTCGACAGGAGTACCGTTCGCCATGAACGGCATGTCTTCCATCGGTACGATCTTCGAAATGACCCCTTTGTTTCCGTGACGTCCGGCCATCTTATCGCCGACTTGAAGGCGACGTTTGATCGCAATCTGGATCTTCACCATTTTGATGACGCCAGGCGCGAGTTCGTCGCCTTTTTTCAGCTTTTCGATTTTTTCTTTGAAGACGTAGCGAA
Source organism: Oligoflexia bacterium (assembly GCA_014376785.1). Classification (GTDB taxonomy): domain Bacteria; phylum Bdellovibrionota; class UBA1018; order UBA1018; family UBA1018; genus JACMQW01. The sequence continues at coordinate 71,590 of JACMQW010000037.1, read as the reverse complement.
CCGCTTCGATCTTCTCGCGAGCCATTTTCGTGAACGTGGTGACTTCTTGCTCGAGCTCGTCCTTCACCGGAATAAATCCGAGAAGATCGAACGGGATTTTTTCAAGCAGATCACGTGTCAGCTTTTCGCTCTTCTTCAAGAGTTCGACTGATCCGTCTTCAGACAAAAGCTTCCCGGTGGTCATCGCGCCATCCAGGTTTTTCATGATCTTGCTCAGGGCCGATTGGCGAATCGCTTCGACTTCGATTTTCTCGTCGCGGCGAATTTTAGCAATCGCCTCTTCAAGGATCTGTTTCGTGCGTTCGTCAGGTTCGGTTCCTTCGCGAGCGAAAACTTGAGCGTTGATGATCGTTCCATACACGCCCGATGGGACGCGCAGGGAAGTGTCACGAACGTCTCCGGCTTTTTCACCAAAGATTGCGCGAAGGAGCTTCTCTTCAGGAGAGAGCTGAGTCTCGCCTTTTGGAGTCACTTTACCAACCAAGATATGGCCCGGCTGAACTTCCGCACCGATGCGGATAATGCCGGACTCATCCAGATCTTTCAGAGCTTCTTCACCAACGTTCGGGATGTCGCGAGTGATGTCTTCTTTTCCAAGTTTCGTATCGCGGGCCACACATTCGAACTCTTCGATATGAATCGAAGTGAAGGTGTCTTCCTTTATCAGTCGCTCAGAAATCAGGATGGAATCTTCGAAGTTATAACCATTCCAAGGCATGAACGCGATCAACACGTTTTGACCCAGAGCGAGCTCACCAGCGTCGGTCGCTGGACCGTCCGCAAGTACGTCTCCGGCCTTCACTTTATCACCAACCCGGACGACCGGATGCTGAGTGACGCAAGTGTTTTGGTTGGAACGTTGATACTTCGTCAGATTGTAGATTTCGACGTCGGACGCGACTTCTTCAGATGCTTTGCCCGTGCGTCGAACCACGATCTTCGTGCCATCGACCATCACGACTTCGCCTTCATACTTTGAAAGCATGATCTGACCGGAGTCGCGAGCAACCACTCCCTCAATACCCGTTCCGACAAGCGGAGCGGACGTACGAAGAAGAGGAACAGCCTGACGCTGCATGTTCGAACCCATGAGGGCCCGGTTTGCATCATCGTGTTCAAGGAAAGGAATCAATGATGCAGCAATCGAAACCAGCTGGTTCGGTGAAACGTCCATCAATTCGACATCATCCGGATTCACCAGAGCGAATTCACCCTTACGTCGAGCCGCGGTGAAATCACCATTCAGCTTCTTCGTTTTCAGGGCGTCCGGCGAAACCTGAGCAATGATTTTATTCTCTTCTTCCGTTGCGGTGAAGAATTTGATCTCGTCGACCAGCTTCCGCCCTGTGATGGTACGGTAAGGTGTTTCGATAAATCCGTATTCATTCACGCGTGCGTAAGTCGAGAGAGAAGCGATCAGACCAATGTTTGGTCCTTCAGGCGTCTCAATCGGGCAGATACGACCGTAGTGAGTATTGTGAACGTCGCGAACTTCAAATCCTGCTCGTTCGCGTGTGAGACCACCAGGCCCGAGAGCCGAAAGACGACGCTTGTGCGTGACTTCGGAAAGCGGGTTGGTTTGATCCATGAACTGAGAGAGCTGGGACGACCCGAAGAACTCTTTTACCACTGCCGAAACCGGCTTTTGGTTAATCAAGTCATGAGGCACCAACGTTTCGATCTCTTGGATCGACATACGCTCCTTGATCGCTCGCTCCATACGGACCAGACCGATGCGATATTGGTTCTCGATCAGTTCGCCCACAGGACGAACACGGCGATTACCCAAATGATCAATATCATCAATCGTTCCGCGGCCGTTATTGAGCTCGCAAAGATAGAACAGCGTCGAAAGAATATCTTCTTTCGTGAGCACAGTCGTGGTGACGGGGATCTTGTTCTCAGGGAATTTATAATTCAGTTTCAAGCGACCGACGGTCGATAGATCGTAGCGATCGCTATTGAAGAAGAGGTTGTCGAACAGAAGCTTCGATGCCTCAACTGTTGGAGGATCACCGGGACGCATCCGCTTGTAGATTTCGATCAACGCTTCTTCAGGAGTCGCGACTTTATCGATCGCCAAAGTATCTCGCACGAAGGAACCAAACACGAGATTGTCTGTGTAGATGACCTTCACTTGTTTGATGCCGTGAGATTTCAGCTCTTTGACTTTTGCGTCGGAGAGTTCGCCATTGCACTCGAGAAGAACTTCGCCAGTTTTATCATCAACAATGTCTTCACAAGCAACTCGCCCGACAACACCTTCGGCAGGAATTTCGAGTTTCTTGATACCAGCGTCGGAGATGTCTTTAATGACTGCTTTGGTAAATTTACGATTTTTCTTAACGATGACTTTCCCAGTCTTCGGATCGACAATGTCGTCTTCAGCGCGCTGGCCAGCCAAGATATCAAGATCCACGTTTTTGAAGTACTTTTCTTTATCGAAGTAAATCGTTTCAGACTTGTAGAAATACTTAAGGATTTCTTCCGTTCCCATGCCCATTGCACGGAGAACGATCGTTGCCGGGAGCTTACGCTTCCGATCGATCCGGGCATAAAGATGATCTTTATGATCGAATTCGAAATCGAGCCAGGATCCGCGATGCGGAATGACGCGAGCCGAATACAAAATCTTACCCGAAGAGTGAGATTTTCCAGAATCGTGATCGAAAATGACCCCTGGAGAACGGTGAAGCTGCGAAACAATTACGCGCTCCGTACCGTTAATGATAAAAGAGCCGGCTTCCGTCATGAGTGGGATTTCGCCCATATAGACTTCTTGCTCTTTAATATCGCGGATATTTCGGGTTCCCGCTTCCTCGTCCACATCGAATACGACGAGTCGAACAGTGATTTTAAGTGGCGCCGCGAATGTCATTCCGCGCTGCCGGCACTCATCCACATCATACTTAGGTCTTTCGAGCACGTAGTGATCGAATTCGAGTGAAGCCGTTTTGTTGAAATCATCAATCGGGAACACCGACTTGAAAACCGCTTGAAGGCCGCTCGTGTCGCGCTTGCTTGGCGTCACGTCGGCCTGAAGAAATTTTTCGTATGATTTGCGTTGAAGGTCGATGAGGTTCGGGATTTCTACCGGGGTCGCGATTTTCGAGAAATCTTTGCGAATGCGGCGGTTCTCCGAGAAAAGAGAGGCCATGCTGACTCCTTAAGCGCAGGAAATAAGATCAAACCTGTTCATTAATCTAAACGTGACAGCTGCAGACTTCACGAACGATTCCGGCGAACAGACCGGGATACAGCTTTACCGAGAGGACTTCACGGAAAACTGCCTACAAATGCACCAGGATGGAAAACATCCCTGGAGCATTTGAATAACCTAAATGACTCCGTAACCGCGTCATCCTATCTATTTTCTCTTGAAACACAAGGCCCAAGAAATGCAACTCATAAAACAAGTCACAAAGATGGATAACGCGGTACGTTTTTTTAACCAGAAGGCGAATAAACTTAAAAATCGATTACTTAATTTCGACTTTAGCGCCGACAGCTTCGAGCTTCTTTTTGATCTCGTCAGCTTCTGGCTTAGCAATACCTTCTTTAACAGCTCGAGGAGCACCTTCAACAAGGTCTTTTGCTTCTTTCAAGCCGAGTCCGGTGATTGCGCGAACTTCTTTAATCACGTCGATCTTCTTTTCGCCTACTGCGGCAAGAATGACGTTAAATTCGGTTTTGGCTTCGACAGCTGGGCCAGCCGATGCAGCCGCAACAGGAGCTGCTGCGGATACTCCGAATTTCGTTTCCATTTCCTTCACGAGAGCGTTCAGCTCCATGACGGATAGGTTTTCAATGAACGAAACGACTTGTTCTTTAGTTACTGCAGACATTGGTTCTACCTCTTCTAATCAACGATTCTTCACCCGCTTGGCTCTGAATCGCGGTCCTTCTGGTTTTTTTCGGGACCTGGTTAACGTCCGGCCATCAGTGGCCAGACGGTTGTTTCTTATCCTAACGAGCGAACGACACCTTTCGTTTACCGGGGTAGCATCGGCCAGACTTCCGAGCTACCGCACGAAAAGTTTTTAGGAACTTGGGGTTTCTGCGGCAGCAGGAGCTTCAGCAGCTCCGCCTTCAGATTCTTTTTTCTTAGCAACTGCGTCCACAAGACGAACGAAGCTAGTAATAGGCGCCAACATGGTCGCAAGAACCATCGAAAGAAGAACTTCGCGAGAAGGAAGGGTCGCGAGTGCTTCTACATCTGCAACCTTCAAAAGCTTTCCATCCATCAAACTGTCTTTTAGTTTGATCGCTTCGTTTTCCAGAGAAAACTTATGGAACACTTTAGCAGTCGTCGTAAAGTCCTTATAACCAAATGCTACGAGGGTCGGTCCAACGATTCCCGCCATGAGGTTTTTAGCATCTTCGCCCAAAGCGCCTTCGTTTGTGACCAGCCGTGCGACATTGTTCTTCAACACTTGCACTTCTGCGTCTGTCGCACGGATCCGCTTACGGAGGTCATCTGCTTGCATCGCAGTAAGACCCTTATAGTCAGCGAATAGAGCGATTTTCGATTTCGAAAACTTCGCCTTGAGTGCTTCGGCCAATTCGTTTTTTGCAGTACGATTTTGATTCATAAATTTTCTTCTCTCAGTTTCGTACGAAATTATCCGCTGATTGCGTAGGTTTCGTTCGCGTCGAGCTTGATGCCCGGAGACATCGTCGTCGAAAGCGTAACCGCTTTCATGTAAGTGCCTTTAGAAGTCGGTGGCTTTGCTTTGATAATAGCTGAAGCAAGCGCATTAAAATTTTCACGGAGCTTTTCGGCACCGAAAGATTTCTTACCGATCACGCAATGGATGATTCCAGTTTTTTCCGTACGGTATTCGACTTTTCCGAGCTTTTGCTCGCGAATCGCTTTCGTAACATCGACCGTGACCGTTCCCAGCTTAGGGTTTGGCATTAAACCACGAGGTCCTAGGACCTTCGCTACCTTAGAAAGGGCAACCATCATATCCGGAGTCGCGATCATTTTATCGAACTCAAGCCATCCAGAGTTGATTTTCTCGATCAAATCTTCTGCGCCGACGATATCTGCACCTGCAGCCTCCGCCTCACGAGCCTTATCTCCCTTGGAGAGAACAGCAACGCGCAGGGTCTTACCGGTTCCGTGCGGAAGGACTAGAGCTCCGCGAACCATTTGATCAGCGTGCTTCGGGTCCACTCCGAGGCTGAAAGCGACGTCAACGGTCTCATCAAACTTAGCGAACGAAACTTCAGGGAGAAGCTTGAACCCTTCAGCGAGAGAATATTTTTTATCGAACGTGATTTTAGCAAGAGCTGCTGTGTACTTCTTGCTGAGCTTGCCTTTACGGGCTTTCACTTCTGCCATCGGATTACCTCTGTGGTCTAACGCCGATAAATCGGCTCCCACGGTTATTCACCTCCAAAAATGGAGGTGTTCTATTTAATTTCTAAACTTAACCTTCGACCGTCAGGCCGCAAGACTTTGCAGAACCTTCGATCATGCGCATAGCAGCTTCGACAGTAGTGCAGTTCAAATCGGCCATCTTCAACTTTGCGATGTCTTCGATTTGTTTTTTCGAAACTTTTCCAACTTTAGTTTTGTTGGGGGTTCCGGAACCTTTTTCAATTTTTGCCGCTTTCAGAAGCAAAATACCCGCTGGCGGGGTTTTGGTTACGAAAGTGAAAGAACGGTCGGAATAAACCGTAATGATGACAGGGATGATCATCCCTTTTTGATCCTGCGTCTTAGCGTTGAACGCTTTGCAGAACTCCATGATGTTCACACCACGTTGTCCGAGCGCTGGACCGACTGGTGGAGCTGGGTTTGCTTGTCCGCCTGGAATTTGGAGCTTAATCTGACCTGTTACTTTTTTTGCCATAAATCACTTCTTCCTCTACCGGTTTACCCTTCCGCAGAGGAAGATGCCGCTGTTGGATTTAAAATTAAGAGTTTTCGGGTCCTAACATGACCTTTTAAACTTTTTCAACCTGAATAAAGTCAAGTTCGACCGGAGTAGACCGTCCGAAGATACTTACGGATACTTTTACTTTTCCTTTGTCTGGATTAACGCCTTCGATCACACCGCTAAAATTAGCGAAAGGACCGTCAACAACCCGGACCTTTTCGCCTTCGGAGAAGGCAATCCTTGGACGAGGCTTCGACTGACCTTCGGCAATTCGGTTCGTCATTTTATCGACTTCGTCTTGCGGCACCGGAACAGGCTTTAAACGGTCCCCTACGAACCCGGTAATTTTCGGCGTGTTCTTAACGATGTGCCAAGTCTCGTCAGTCAGAATCATCTTCACCAGAATGTAACCTGGAAAAAAACGGCGCTTCGTCGTCCGCTTCTGACCGTTTTTTAATTCGACGACGTTTTCCTCAGGAACGATGATTTCGCCAAAATCTGATTCTTTTTTTGCAGAACGAACGCGCTCTTCAAGCGCCATTTTCGCCTTATTTTCATACCCCGAGTAGGTATGAACAACGTACCATGACATTTCAGTGGACGACGACATGACGGTCTCCATTAGAGAATCCATTGGATCACAAGGGTCCAGAATTTATCGAGCAAGCCAAGTAGCAAGCCCGTGATTAAAACCATTATAACGACTACAAAAGTCGCTGATGTAGTTTCTTTTTGAGTAGGCCAAGTCACACGAGAAAGTTCGGTGACGACTTCATGCATGAACTGATTCGCAGACTCGTTCTTGTAGAGCCCGAAAAAAAGAACAGCTCCAAGGCCGAGCGAAACCATTCGGATCAAAAGATCGATGTTTTTCACTTTGGCTTCGAAATCGTAAACACCCGCAAGCTTAAAAAGAGCGGCAAACACAAGGTAGCCGATCAAAACACTGAATGCGAGGAACGTGAAGTTCACCCACTTTTGGTTGGTATTTTCCATCCTGATTCAACCTTCCTTCTGAACTCGGGTTTTATGAAAGCGGTTTTTAAGAGTCTGCTAAGGGGAGAAATTTTACTCCGGCTTAAAGTGGCAGGGCAGGAGGGATTCGAACCCACAACCTACGGATTTGGAATCCGCCGCTCTACCATTAGAGCTACTGCCCTACTCTCTTTAAAAACCTTTTCTTAAAAAGTGTTCAGGTTCTCAGAACCAATTCCCATCAAACTCCAAACGGGTGGAGAACCATTTAAGGCTCTCCACCCTGCGGAAGCTAGACAGGACTTCATTCATCCCACAGCGAATCGCTGCGGATCAATTACTCGATGATCTGAGCGACGACGCCAGCGCCGACGGTACGGCCACCTTCGCGAATAGCGAAGCGCAGCTCTTTTTCCATGGCAATTGGCGTGATGAGTTCGACTTCGATCTCAACGTTATCTCCAGGCATAACCATCTCAACGTTTGCTGGGAGGGTTACAACGCCGGTGACGTCAGTGGTACGGAAGTAGAACTGCGGACGGTAACCTTTGAAGAAAGGAGTGTGACGTCCGCCTTCTTCTTTGGTCAGAACGTATGCTTGTCCTTTGAATTTCTTATGGGGAGTGATCGTTCCCGGAGCAGCAAGAACCTGTCCGCGTTCGATGTCTTCTTTTTTCGTTCCACGAAGGAGAGCGCCGATGTTATCGCCAGCCTCACCGCGGTCGAGGAGCTTACGGAACATTTCAACGCCCGTAACGGTGGTTTTGGTCGTTGGGCGAATTCCGATGATTTCGATTTCGTCTCCGACGTTCACCACTCCGCGCTCGATACGCCCTGTAACAACAGTCCCTCGACCAGAGATCGAGAAAACGTCTTCTACCGGCATCAAGAACGGCTTATCCACTTCGCGCTTCGGCTGAGGGATATAGCTGTCGCAAGCAGCCATCAAACGAAGGATCGACGGTTCGCCAATTTCGGACTGATCGCCTTCGAGGGCCTTCACTGCAGAACCCTTGATCACTGGAATATCGTCGCCAGGAAATTTGTAGTTCGAAAGCAGTTCGCGGACTTCCATCTCAACGAGATCGAGAAGCTCAGAGTCATCCACCATATCGCACTTGTTCAAAAACACGACGACAGCTGGAACTCCGACCTGACGAGCAAGCAAGATGTGCTCGCGGGTTTGGGGCATCGGGCCGTCAGCAGCGGAACAAACGAGAATCGCTCCGTCCATCTGCGCAGCTCCGGTGATCATGTTTTTCACATAATCGGCGTGACCCGGGCAGTCAACGTGAGCGTAGTGGCGGTTTGCAGTTTCATACTCCACGTGGGTGGTGTTGATCGTGATTCCGCGCTCTCTCTCTTCTGGAGAGTTATCGATCTGGGCGTACGAACGAGCTTGCGCAAGTCCGGACTTCGCCAGGGTGTTGGTGATCGCCGCCGTAAGTGTCGTTTTACCATGATCGACGTGACCGATGGTTCCGATGTTCACGTGGGGTTTATTTCGTGAGAATTTCTCTTTAGACATACCTTCTGGGCCTCCACAGCGAGAACGAGCGAACTCGTTAATTGCACATCATCTCTCTCGAGATGCGTTTGGGTGAATCATTTCGAGCAGAATCCCTGTCACCAGGTACCTACCCACCCCGATCCACATAGGGCTTAAAAAGTGGAGCTCTTGTCGAGATTCGAACTCGAGACCTCTCCCTTACCAAGGGAGTGCTCTAGCCAACTGAGCTACAAGAGCGCACACCTACTTACGTAGGCTTTAAAAAAATGGAGCGGGAAAAGAGACTCGAACTCTCAACCCTCGGCTTGGAAAGCCGATGCTCTAACCAATTGAGCTATTCCCGCCCACACGCTGCGCACTTAGTGAAACATCCGTACAACTTCAGTTTCACTAAGTCACCGCTTCAGATCATCTCGAAGAAAATTCCTCAAGAGGATTTGAAGTGGTGGAGAGAGAAGGATTCGAACCTTCGAAGGCTAACGCCGTCAGATTTACAGTCTGATCCCTTTGGCCACTTGGGTATCTCTCCGCCTTACCTAAGGCCGCCTCTAACCGTCTTAAAACTCAACCGCTTCAAACCCAGCGGGTTTGAAGCGACTTTCTACATCTAAGATTGATGGAAGCGTTTAGTTTCTACGTCAGGCTTTCTTGAAATCCAACAGCAATTTCAGGAATTTTCCACGTTTCAACGATTCGCCCCAAAAGTGGAGCTGGGAAGGGGACTCGAACCCCTGACCTACGGTTTACAAAACCGTTGCTCTACCAACTGAGCTATCCCAGCGAAAACTTTCAAACGCCAGAAGAGTTCGAAAATCTCTCTGTTTGTGTGCATTTAATTCGTCGAATCAGAAAAGAAAATTTTCAAATTCAGCGCTAAAAGTCAACGCGTTACTCAGTTCAGGGGGGTAGGATAAAAACAAACAGGAAAGAGAATTTAGAAATGCCGCAGCGCCCAAGCATCCAACTTCCTATTTTGATCATCCAACATGCGCCTCATGAGCATGCTGCAGCACTCCGTCGTGCTCTGGAGTCTCAAGGAATCCCGTCTCTCGTTTGCCAAATTTGGAATGACGAAAAGCTTCCTGAGGTGAGTCAAATCAACGGACTTGTGTCGCTGGGCGGACCAATGGGTGCAAATGACGAACTCGATTATCCCTGGATTACGGAAGAAATTCGATTGATGAGGCGTGTGTTTGCCTCCGGGATTCCCATCGCCGGAATCTGCCTAGGTGGCCAGATGCTCGCTCGAGCGCTGGGCGGAAAAGTGAGCATCAACCCCCATCCCGAAATAGGCTGGTTTCAAGTCAAAGTGACCGAAGACGGTGCTCAAGACCCTCTGATGAGCGCCGCAGGACTCTTACCGAAATTCTATCAGTGGCATTACGATACGTTCTTCCCTCCTAAAGATGCCGTTCTTCTGGCAGAAAGCGCCATTTGCCCGAGACAGGCTTTCCGGCTTGGAAATCTTGCTTACGGCTTCCAGTTTCATCCAGAAGCAGACCGCCAGCTCGTCGATGAGTGGATGCAAATCGAAGGAACTGATGAAGAAATTTTGCTCGCCCGCATCGCTCACCACCAATCCTGCGTACAAACTCCGTCTGAGCATCTGGAAAACGCGAAAGAAGGCGAAGTCTCAAGCCTCAGTTTCGTTGCCGCCATTTCCCAACTCTTTCAAAAAGAAGAGTATTTCCGCGTTGATTCCGCGTTTCATTTTCTCTGCGACGGTTTTCGCGAGCGCGCTACCCTCGTCGTCTTAAAATTCTATGGCTCACACGGAGAAATCTCTCCGATCGCCGGAAGAGTGGAAAGAATCGTGGAAATTCCCAAGGGCGAATTCCTTTTTCTTCGGGAAACCAGTGGCTTGATGTGGCCAGTCCGCCTCGATCACATTCACTCAATCGAAAAACTTAAGCCGGAACGTAAAGCCTAACCCCTTGAAACTGAAGGGGTTAGGGTATGTCAGGCGAGACCCATTTCCAATTGCTTACGACCTAAGTAGAATTAAGGGGGAGTGGGTGTTTATGACATGCGAGAAAAAACAGTGCCGGTTTGTGTTTTTCGGTGTGTTCGTGCTCGGAATTCTGGGGGTCACCATTACCGCTCGTTATTACCTTCGCCTTGAACCCGTCGCGGATCGCGAGGCCAGAAACCAACGGATCGCCGCAGAAGTTCAACGCTTCACGAAGTAGATTTTCTGATCTGATTAGAAACTTATAACTACTCAATTTTTCGAACAAACTTCAAGTCAACGAGGCCAAACGCGAAATCAGCACGGCAGACGCAACCGAAGCGTTCAAGCTGGTCACTTCTCCGATCGGCGGAATCCCCACCGTGACGTCGCAGGTCTCTGCCGTCAGTCGGCGCATGCCCTTTTCTTCATTCCCGATAACGATCAGCCAGGGACAATCACGCTTTAAATCCAAATAGCTCGTTTTTGCGTGTTCACTCGTTCCGAGAACCCATAAACCAGCCTCTTTCGCGACTTCAAGCGCACGCTGAAGATTCACTTGCTCCGTATGGGGTACCGTCTCGACCCCTCCGCAAGAAACATCGTAGACCGTTCCGGTTAAGGGGGCCGATCGCTCGGAGGTCATCAGTATTCCTTCAATGCCAAAAAATCCCGCAATTCGAAAAATAGCGCCGACGTTATGAGGATCCGTCAAGGAATCGAGCGCGAGCCAAATTCCTTTTCCACCCGCTCGCTCTCGCGCATTCGCAAAAAGATCTGCCGCCGAGAGAGGGTCTTTTGATTTAATGCGCGCTTCATTTCCAGACGCACGTCCACCCTCTTTAGGTTCGTCCCGACTGATCCGATCCGCGGGCCTTCCGCCACGCCGAGATCCGGCTTCGGGAGCGACTTGATGAGTACCGATTTTTAATTTTCTTGCGAGCTCCGACACTTTTTTCCAGGCATCTTCGGTCGTGCTGGGACTGATTTGAACAGACAAAACATCGTCTGGTCGACGCTCGAGCGCAGCAAGAACACTGTGGGGATTTCTTACGTGAATAATCGACATCAGCTTTCCTTTACGGGCATTCCGATTGGGGTGTCGAGTTCTTTCAAGACTCTTTCAATCATCACCCGTGGATTTTTAGCCTCCGTAATGGGACGTCCGACTACTACGGCTCCCGCTCCAAGCGTCGCCGCTTGTTTAGGGGTCATAATCCGTGCTTGGTCACCCGCTTTGGCCCCTTTGGGCCGAATGCCAGGGACCACGGTGTAGAGAATCGCATCAGCCTTTTTCACAGTTTTAATTTCGTGCGGGCTACATACGACCCCGTCTACGCCCCAATACCGAGCTTGTGTAACGAGCCGTTTCACCGAATCCTCGATCTTCGAAGGAGATCCAGAAACTGAAAAACTCACGTCATCCCATGAAGGCTGATCAAAAGAGGTTAGAACTGAAACACCTAAAATCATCGCTCTTTTGATGCCTTTTTCGTCTGAAATCTTTTCAAGCTCATCACGAACCGCGCGAATCATCGCGGGTCCTCCCGTTAAATGGAGCGTGAACATCTCTACGCCCATTTCTTGGGCTAGGAGTGCCGCTTTCATGACGGTGTTCGGAATATCGTGAAACTTCAAATCCAGAAAAATACGGTAACCTTCGGCCGCCCGTTGCCGCACCCAATTCGGACCTTCAGCCAAAAAGAGTTCGGAACCGACTTTCCAGATAATCGGCAGACCCGCGCAGTCTTTCATGAGCTTCAGCGCAAGCTCACCCTTCGGCACATCTAAGGCGACGATTAACTCCGTTGCTCTAGTTTTCTTATTTGGATTCAGAGGCATAGGTTACCGCTCAATAACTTCTAGCAAAGATCGCGAGCACGTTTTTCTCGGACTTCTCACCCGTATAGAAACAGGGTTTTGAAGATTTCTTCGGCTCGTAATTTTCATCTAGAAGCAGACAGCGGATCGTCGCTTTGGTTTCTTCTTTAATTTTTTTCTCCAGCAGACTATCGCCTGACCACGAAACCACGAAAAAACCGCCCTGTTCGATTTTCGATTTCATCTCGTCATAGGTATCGACTTCGAAAGTATTCTCGTCTCTAAATTTCCGGGCTTTTTCGAGCATCTCGCCCTGCATAGCCGCCAGATCTCCTGCAATTTTCGCGGGTATTTCAGACAACGCGACAAATTCTTTCACCCCAAGATCCCGGCGAGTGACCACTGCCGTCCCTTTTTCTAGATCGCGTGGACCGATCTCTATCCGGATCGGAGTGCCGGTCAATTCATGCTCATGAAACTTCCAACCCGCCTGCTTCTGATCATCGTCGTCTACTAAAATGCCGATCTCATAGGGGAGCGCTTTCACTGCAGCCGAGTTCTCAATCTCGGTTCGAAGTGACCCGGCCGCGGCGATGACCGCCCCTTTCGTGTCCGCTTTCGGCATAATCGGAACAATCACCACATGGGTCGTTGCCAATCGCGGAGGAAGGACGAGTCCTTTATCGTCGGAATGGGTCATGATCATCCCTCCGATCAAACGAGTGGAAACTCCCCACGAAGTTTGATGAACCAATTTTTGTTTTCCGTCTTTATCCAAGAACTGGGTTTCAAACGCTTTCGCAAAATTCGTCGAAAGATTATGCGAAGTACCCGCTTGAAGGGCTTTCTTGTCTTGCATCATCCCTTCAATACAGTAAGTGCGAAGGGCGCCCGCGAAGCGTTCGTTATCTGATTTGCGACCCCAGCATACTGGCATCGCAAGGATTTCTTCGGCAAAGTCGCGATAAACACCCAGCATGGTGCGAGTCTCAGCTTCCGCTTCTTCGGCCGTCGCATGACAAGTGTGACCTTCCTGCCATAGAAATTCCGTCGTTCGAAGAAACAAGCGGGTGCGCATTTCCCAACGGATCACGTTTGCCCATTGGTTAATCATGTGCGGAAGATCTCGATACGACTGAATCCATTTTGCGAACATCGAATTGATGATCGTCTCTGAGGTCGGGCGAGCGACAAGCGGCTCTTCAAGTTTCTTCCCACCGGCATGGGTTACGATGGCGAGCTCGGGCGCGAAGCCTTCGACGTGTTCAGCTTCTTTTTTAAGAAAAGATTCAGGGATGAGAAAAGGAAAGTAATAATTCCGGGCCCCAGATTTCTTAATGCGACGGTCCAAGTCTTGTTGGATTTTTTCCCAGACCGCGTAGCCGTTTGCGCGAATCACCATACAGCCCTTCACGGGACTATAATCGGCCATTTTCGCCTGCAAGACGATGTCTTGATACCATTGGGAAAAATCTTGGGAACGGGGAGTAATTTTTTCAGCCATACGCAAAGAAGATTCGCACACGAACTCTCGATTTGCGAGCCCAAGTCAGCCCTACCCTTTCAATCTTTAGGGTCGCTCTCTATTCCATAGGACTTCATTTTCTTATGAAGATGAGAACGCTCAATGCCCAGAATTGTTGCGGCTTTTGAGACGTTCCAGTCATTTTCTTTGAGGGTCTTTAAAATGAAGTCCCGCTCGAATTCCGATCTCGCATCTCGTAAATTACGAGCGGAGCCTGGAGAGGAATGGGTGGAAGGCGACGCTTGCGAACCCTCCGAACGATTCGAGATCTGAGCCGATAAAGCATCGCTCTCGAGGTGACTGAAAAGATGATTTGCGGTGATGGGCAAACCCTCCTCCACTTCTAAGGTCAGAATCATCATTCGTTCGATCAAATTTTTCAGCTCGCGGACATTGCCGGGCCAACTGTAGCTCTTCAACAACTCCTTCGCCTCTTCCGAAAGCGATCGCAGCCTTTTCCCATGCGTTACCGAAAATTCTTTTAAGAAATGTTCCGCAAGGAGAGGGATATCGTCTTGTCGATCCCTCAGAGGCGGAACATGGAAAGGAATCACATTCAGTCGGTAAAAAAGATCCTCACGGAAGTTCCCCCGAGCGATTTCCGCGCGCAGGTCTTTATTGGTGGCAGCTACGATACGAACGTCGACGGAAATGGTCTGAGTTCCGCCCACTCGCTCGAACTTTTGCTCCTGGAGGATTCGCAGAATTTTTGCCTGCGTTTTCATCGACATGTCGCCGATTTCGTCCAGAAAGAGTGTTCCTTCATGTGCGAGATCAAATTTTCCCCGCCGGAGCTGGGTCGCTCCCGTGAATGCGCCCTTCTCGTGTCCAAAAAGTTCGCTTTCGATCAATTCCTCAGGAATTGCGGCACAATTTACTTCAACGAAGGTGCGAGTGTAGCGACTAGAAAGGGCGTGAATGCTATGGGCAACGAGTTCTTTTCCCGTTCCATTTTCACCGGTAATCAGGACTGAACCTGTCGTGGGAGCCACCTGCCGAATCAATGCTTGAATTTGGAGCAGCGGAGCGCTCCGTCCCATCAGTGTTCTCGAACGATTTATCTGTTTACGAAGCGCCTGATTCTCGCGCGCCAAATCTCTTACGGATGCAGCGTTTTGGAGTAACACGAGCATGCGCTCGAGCGAGGGTGGCTTTTCTAAAAAGTCAAAAGCGCCCAATTTCGTTGCACGAACCGCGGTATCGATCGTTCCATGACCAGACATCATGATGACGGGTTGGTCCGGAAACTCAGCTTTAATTTGCTTCAGAGTCTCCAGTCCATCCAAGTCGGGCATCCAAATATCGAGGACCACCACATCGACGCTCTCCGCTCGGAGAAGATCGATTCCGTCTCGACCGGACGCCGCCGAACGGACTCGGTATCCCTCATCCTTTAAAGCGCCTTCAAGGGAGCTACGAATCGATGCTTCGTCATCAATGATGAGAACGTGACGTGACATGGCTTTAGACCTTCAGTTTAGAAACAGTCGGCAATTCGACGATGAAATGCGTTCCTTCGCCCGGTTCCGACTGGACGCGTATGAACCCATGATGGTCGCTTACAATGCGTTTGGCAATAGCGAGCCCAAGCCCCGTACCGTCCTGCTTTGTAGAAAAATAGGGCTCAAACACCCGGGATTTCACATCGTCTGGCATGCCTGCTCCATTATCTCGGAAGTCGATCACTGCGATTTCCAAAGAGGAATGATAAAGCGTAGTGATGTCGATTCGCTTCTCAAGCCGGTCACCCCGGAGAGCTGCCACTGCATTGTCAAAAAAGTTAATCAACACTCGTTTGATTTGGTCGCGATCAAAAAAGAAGTTCGGAAGCTTTGGGTCGCCTTCGTAATGGAACCGAATGTCAGAGTGCGCTTGCTCGTAAAGAGACAAGGTTTCTCGGACCGTCTCGTTCAGAGAGTTAGAAGCGAGAGTCACTTCTGGCATCCGAGCGAAATCCGAAAATTCGTTCACCATTTCTTTCAGTTCGTCGGTGTGTTGGATAATCGTTGCCGTACACTCACGCAAGAGCTGACCTTCTTTCCCAGTCAGATCTCCCAGCCTTCTTTGCAAGCGTTGCGCAGAGAGTTTGATCGGAGTCAGCGGATTTTTGATTTCATGGGCAATGCGGCGGGCAACCTCCCGCCAAGCCATTTCGCGCTGCCCCTTTACGAGTGAAGTCATGTCGTCGATCACGATTACCGCGCCAGTCGGCAACGACGTCGCGATTGCTGCAATCGATTTTGTGGTGGAGCCGACCTTCAGACTCATTTGAAGGACTTCAGGCGACCGAAGGGGAGCGGAAGAATTCATCGCTTTTTCAAAAACAGTCAGTAAACCCGCGGCGTCGCCGCTCAACGCATCCTGGAAATGCCGACCAATCGCGCGATCAGGGGTAATCTCGAGAAGTTGAGCGACTGCTCGATTGAAAGTAGTGATCCTTCCGTCTTGGTCGAGAGATATCACTCCCGTTCCGACGTTGGCGAGAATCGCTTCGAGCTGGATTTTACGTCTTTCTAAATCTCGAGTGGCTTCGGTCAGTCGTTCGCGGTTTTCTTTCAAATCTGCCGTCATTTTATTGAATGACTCCACCAAAGTGGCAATTTCATCGTGCCCAGATCCTTGAATAACAATATCAAGATTTCCGGCACCGACCATTTGGGCACCCTTCACTAGGCGCTCGACCGGAACGGTCAGCTCCCTTGCGAGGTAGAGTCCGATCCAGATCGCGACAAGAATGATGACGAGAGTAATGAGGATAAGAATCAAAAAATACGCCGTCTTCACCGGGTACTTCAGCGGATTGATATCCTTGTAGTCTTGGATGACGCTTGAAATTTCATCTACTTTGTTCACCAAGGTCACCGGCACATACCGACTGACCACCACGACTCCGAGAATGGGGTAATCAGGAGAAATTCTCACTGGCACGAGTGACCTTACCCAGTCTCCGTTACCCGCATGGTGAATCACACTTCCAGGCGAGCCCGCGAACGCAGCATCGAGCAAGTCTAAGGAAAGGCGAGGGGCGGGAAACTCCCAATCCTCAGAGGTCCTGACCGCCATCACCCTTTCTTCAAGCGGGCCCGAGTAGAATTCAACCACGTCCAAAGCGAGCAACTCGCGCTGGGACTCTAGGTACTGCGCTAATTTTTCACGGTTCAATCGGCCCGAAGAGAGGCGAACGCTAGCCCCCTTCGCGATATGCTGTGCGAAGTGTCCAGCTGCCTGATCCGCTCCTCTATAATAGATGCGAGTGATTTCAAGCGCTGTTTCGAGAGTGTTTTGGATCTTAATCGAAAACCATTTATCGAAAGTCGTGTTGATATAAAGCGCAGAAATGATGAAGAGCAGAAGCGTCGGAATGATCGAAAATGAAAGGAAAGAGACAACTAACTTCGTTTTCAACCTTGATCCGAGCACATTCCGTCGGCGCTCTATGAAAAGTTTCCCCACGTTCCTAAGGACGAGCCAGAGCAGCAAAATCAGGATGATGAGGTTTAGATTCATCAGTCCGAAGAAAAAAATCGAATTCACAAAGGGCAACGTGCTCGAAACACGACTGATCCTGAATTCTAAGACCATGAGCGCGAGAAAAACGAACAACAAAGAGAAAATTGCGATTCGCTCACGCCTTCTCTTCAGTCGTTCCTTCGGGTCGAGTGGAGGAATCAATCGTGCTTCCGTGCTCACTTCGGTCAGTTCCGATTTTTCTTGAGAGAAAGTTTCATTCTTCATCCTTACCAATCTTCGCGAGTGATCAGTGGCAAGAAAAAAATCGAAAAAGTGATTTATTTTCATTTCGACGCTTGCACTCAAGAAAGATCGAGGTAACATTGTTCATAGATAGACATCGCTTTGGTGCGATGTCTTTAACGGAGGAAATAGCGATGGCAACGAAGAAGAAAGCTACCAAGAAAAAAGTGGCAAAAAAGAAACCTGCTGCTAAGAAAAAGAAGAAGTAATTCTCTTCTGATTGATTTAGTAAAAGCCCCGACTTCGGAAACGAAATCGGGGCTTTTGCTTTTCTATTATTGCCTTTTTATCGCGCTATATCCGCTATTTTTCTTTGATAAATGATTTAACTTTTCCGAACCGATTTCAGTAAATGCCTTACCCAGCGAGGCCCGAAGTAAATCCAGCCCGTATAAACTTGGACAAGGTTCGCTCCACTCTCTAATCGAGCTTCCACCTCTCTAGGTTCCAGAATCCCTCCGACAGAAATAATCGGAAGCCGACTTCGCGCCCTGACTTTCTCGAGTCGTTCGCGAGGAAGATTTCCAAGCACTCCGCCACTCCAGCCGCCTCGCCCCCCCTTCCAATAGCCACCGAGCGTGTTATTTAAGACCCAGCCATCGATTCCCATGTCCTTTTCGCATCGCAAAAGATCTTCCAGCGACAGTTCGTCCAGTTCGGGAGCAAGTTTTAAGTAAATGGATGGTCGACACTCCCATTTTTCTACTTCCAACCTCACCGCATTCACTATTTTCACAATCGCATCGCTGGTTTGAAGAGCGCGAAGGCCCGGAGTGTTCGGTGAACTGACATTCACGACGATATAATCTGCCAATCCAGCAAACGGTGTGACGGCTAAACGGTAATCTTTAGCAGCATCTTCAGCGCTGGTGTCTTTGTTTTTTCCAATATTGATTCCAATTCGGAAATTTTCAGGGAGTTTTCCTTTTTTCCGCGCCCATCGCACATTTTCGGAAACAATCAGCGCGCCGGGACTGTTGAATCCCATTCGATTAAAGAGTGAAAAGCGTTCGACATCGCGAAAAAGTCGCGGCTTTGAATTTCCGGGCTGAGCACAGGGGGTTACGGTGCCAATTTCTGCAAATCCGAACCCCAAATGGGCAAGCGCGGGCAAGAGACGTCCATCTTTATCGAATCCTGCAGCCAAACCAATCGGATTTCGGAATAACATTCCATTGACGGAGCAAACCAAAGGATGTCGCGGATTTTCACGATCCTTCTCAGTTCCCGAAATCACGCGCAGGACAAACCGGCCGACGGTCGACCTACCCAAGAACGCGAGAATTTCATAAAAAAAATGGTGAACCTTTTCGGCGTCGAAAGTGAAAACGATCTTCCGAAGCTGCCTCCAGAAGAATGAATTCATTTTGAATCGACCTTACGCTCCCAAATTTGGATGAAAAACCCATCCGTCTGGTGGGGGCCGAGATATCCTCCGCCGAGCGAATGGAAACCAGGGTTCTCTGCCTGAAAAGCTTTCACGACCGCTTCGGACTCTGCTTTTCGGAACGTACAGAGAGAATAGACCAGCCGTCCACCCGGCCGAACAAGCTTAGAATAGAGATTCAAGAGTCGAAGCTGAAGTTCGGGGAGTTTCTCGAGCTCTTCGTAATTTTCTTTCCACTTTGCGTCTGGATTTCTCCGAAGGACACCCCACCCCGAACAAGGCGCATCCACCAAAACCGCGTCTGCTTTTTCGAAAAAATCTTTCAGAGCTTCGGTTTCCGCCCCTGATTCCAGCAGGATCGCTTTCGCGTTGGTCATCTGCGCTTTGCCGATTCGACGCCGCAGGGCCGCCATTTTCGATTGGAAAATGTCATAGGCAAAGACGCGCCCTTTTCCATTCATAAAATCGGCAATCGCGAGAGTCTTCCCCCCCGCGCCTGCGCAGGCGTCGATTACAGTTTGGGCGGGCATTCCTTTTTTAGGAAATTCGCCCACAAATGCCGGCGTCGGGTCGCCTGGCGTCGGTAGGAGCATCGGTATCACTCGCGATGGATCTAAGACCGCGAGCGCCAAGAGTTGGGAACCTTCATCCTGGATTTCGAAATCTCCTTTTTCGAAGGAGTCTACGGCCATCACGGCTTTGTAGCCTTCGAACCGGATTCCTACGGGAGAAATCGTCGAGAGCGCGTCTTTCCTGGCTTCTAACTCCCGGCGAATTCCGTCACGATCCGCACGCATTCGCACTCGGAGTGAGACGCCTGGTGGTTTCGCAAGCTCGATCGCAAGCTTCTTCGCAATCGCCGCGCCCCAGTCTTTCTCCCATTCTTCGATCATTGCCGGCGGAAAGTCGTCCGTAGAACCTTCAATTCGACTTTGCGCGACGGCTTCCGCAGAAGCGGTCGCTTCGATCGCCAAATTTCTCGCGATTTCTGGCTTTGCTTCGAGTGCACGAAATATTTGGGCTGCCGCTGGCCACTGAAGCAATGCCTCTTCATTCAGATTCCAGGGCTCCCCTGCAGAAATACCAACACCAACCTCGGCTGCCAGAGACGCGGGAATCCTTAGTAAAGCTTGGATACGAGGTGCCCAATCAGATTTTTTCGCTTTCGGAAGATCGGCGAGAAGAGCGTCTAAATGGCGGCGAGATTCGATCCATCCGCGCCAAAATCGACCGAAAGGATCTTGAGTGGCTTGTTTTTCAAGGTAACGAGCGACTTTTTCTCGATCATCGCGGTCTCTTTCGGACTTCTCGCGTTTAATCTGAGTTTTTTTCTTATGGGACCGTGTGCGACGGTTACCGCTGTTTGACATAGGTTGAAGTCCTGGGAATCGAGATTTACAATAAAGGCTATGATCGACTTTACCCTGTCCGACGACCAAAAGCAGCTCCAAGAACTCGCGCGTAAGTTTTCGAAGGAGGAAATCGCCCCCAAAGCGGCCCTTCACGACAAAGAGGGGAAGTTTCCCCGGGAAGTCGCTGAAAAAGCGTGGGCATTGGGATTAATGAACACGCACATCTCCACTGAGTTCGGGGGCTTAGGCCTCGGTGTGCTCGATGGTTGCATTATCACTGAAGAACTTGCCTACGGTTGCACCGGAATGTGTACCGCGATGGAAGCAAACGCATTGGCTGCGGCACCGGTGATGGTTGCCGGAAATGATGCCCAGAAGGCAGAATTTTTAGGAATGCTCACTGCCGAGCCGAAATTCGCCGCCTACTGCGTAACCGAACCGGGCGCTGGTTCAGATGTATCGGGTATTCGGACCTTGGCGAAGAAAGACGGCGAAGACTACGTCATCAACGGCTCCAAAATGTGGATCACGAATGCCTCAGTTGCTTCGTGGTATTTCGTTCTCGCTTACACGGATCCCACCCTAAAACATAAAGGCATGTCGGGCTTCATCGTTCCCGCTGACGCGAAAGGCATCACGGTCGGCAAAAAAGAGTGGAACATGGGCCAACGCGCAAGTGATACACGCGGACTCACGTTCGATAACGTGCGGATCCCCGCCCGGTACCGTCTAGGTAATGAAGGCGAAGGATTTAAAATCGCGATGAGTGCTTTCGATCACACCCGCCCGACGGTCGCCGCCGGCGCAGTGGGTCTGGCAAAACGCGCAATGGATGAAGCAGTCGCGTATTCCATGACCCGAAAAACATTCGGCCAGCCGATCGCGAGTTATCAAGCCATCAGTTTCCTAATCGCCGAAATGGGAATGAACATCGAAGCGGCCCGCATGCTCGTTTATAAAGCGGGATTCGAAATCGATGCCGGTAGACGAAATACGAAATTTGCTGCAATGGCGAAAGCATTCGCAGCCGATATGGCGATGAAGGTGGCGACCGATGCGGTTCAAGTTTTCGGAGGCTACGGATATTCAGAAGAATACCCGGTAGAAAAACTCATGCGCGATGCCAAGATTTATCAAATCTACGAAGGGACGTCGCAGATTCAACGCCTGATCATGGCGAAAGAGATTTTCGACCGAGCTTGATGCTCAGCCGAGCATGTCTTCGATGAACGCCCCGTATGAAAGCTCAGGATGCCGGATTTGGATCTCCAAAATCCAGATTCCGGCACTGGGTTTGAAATCGAGTTCATTCAGCCCTCCCTTGAAGAAAATCTGGTGCGGGAAATCTCCCACTCGGTGCCCGTCGACGTCTTGGTTCAAAACATATCCAAGTTTTTCGGCCTCCGCAGACGCGCGCAGGTAGAGGGCTTTACCGCTTAAGGACTCCTGCTTCCAAATTTCACTCACGCTTGCGAAGACTTTTCGCGCGGCTTCAGCGATTTCCACATGAGCAGGGTTCGAACCGAGCACAAAAGTGTCCCCAACATCGCCTTCGTACATCACCCCTTCGATTTCCCAGAGAGGGCCCAAGTCAATGAAGTAGAGGTCATCGGGTTTCAAACGAATGTCAGCGTTCGAAGCCTCGCTGAATTTCTTCAGCGTGTTCTCACCCACTCGAACGATCGGACGATGCCAGTTTTTTAGCGATCCGAGCAGCTTTAAAATTTCGTCCGCTTTTTTCTCCGCTTCACGCCCCGTCATCCCAACCTGGATTTCGGGGATAATCTCACGAAGCGCTGCCCAAGATTTTTCCTGGGCTTCCCGCAAGTGCTCGAGTTTGAACTTTTTTCGGTTCCGCTCTGAAGGCTGTAAGTCTAAGGAAAACTCTGGAAACTCGGCTTGCATCAATTTTCTCCTGCTTGAAGCGATGCCAGCATTCGTCGGTAACTCGGGTAGCGCGGAAGCTCGCGCGCTTTGCATCCCTCTTCATCTTGGTGAAAACAATCTGGCTCTTCACATTCGAGACCACCGAACTCGGGAAAATACTTTCGTAAATCGTCGGCCTTGATCCCAAGCAGTCCGAATTCTCGCACTCCGGGAGTGTCGATCATTTGGGTGCCGGTAAGTAAATAAGCACCCGTGGTCGTGTGCTGACCCTTTCCCGTAGAGGTACTGACTTCGGCCGTTCTCAAAGCAGTACCCAAAAGAGCATTTAGCAGTGAGGTTTTACCGACCCCTGAGTGTCCGCAAAAAACAGAGAGTTTCCCCGCAATCGCTGACCTGAGATCTTCGAGACCTGTGCCGCCCTTTACTCCGGTTTCGATCACGGTAAAACCGACATCACGGTAAAGGCTCCAAGGTTTTTCACCCCCAGCCTCAAACAAATCGAGTTTCGTGATGCAAATCACCGGTTCAATGCCTTGGGCTTGAGCGGCGACCAAGAATCGATCAACCAATCCGGGCGTGAAGACCGGTTCGCGACAAGCAGCGACGATCACCAGCAGATCAATGTTCGCGACCAGCACGTGTCTTTGCGCTCTCTCAGGAGCGGGGCGGGCCAACATGTTTCGCCGTTCACAAACACCGTCGATTACCCCATCGCGATTTCCAAACCGCTCGAAGCGAACGCGATCCCCCACCGCAACCGGAGCGCGTTCTCGAATATCGGCAGTCGGGAGCTTCGCTTTTCGGTAAGTGCAGGCGAATTCATCGCTCGCTCCATCGCCGAGAACTTTGCACTGGTTCGGGAATACCTCGATGACCGTTCCATTTGCTTCCGCCGAGACAAGGTACGCTTTATCCGGCTTCGCCGCTTTCTTAGCGTGGCGCCCCGAACCGTGACTGCCGCGGTCTTTTTCTGAGTCCAACCAATCGTTGTCGTCGCCGCGGTACTTCGGGGTCATCGTAAAACCAAGCTTAGCACTGATTTAAGATGGGTTCTAGCCATCCAGCGGTGCCCTTCTCACCAACGGTGGTAGGCAGGATGACCGGGTTTAACCGCCACGAAAGTTCCCGTGCAAGTCGCGCAAATTTTTCCGCCTGCCTCGAGGGTCGCTTCGATCAACGCTCGGTCTTCTTTCGCTTCCTTCACCCGCGCGCGGAGGTAAATCGGCATGTTCGACGGAGTGGGACGCTTCAAGGTCACATGAAAATCGGAAGTGACCGTACAGGGAGGTGCGTCGAGGTTGCCAGCACGCCGAAGGTGTTCAGCCGCCGTCCAATTCGAATGGCAGTCGAGAAGAGATCCAATGATTCCCCCATTCAACATTCCGGGGAAGGCCTCATGATGCGGCTCTGCGTGCCAAATCGCGCGGACCTCTAAACTGCCATCCTCGAGATCCACCGCGTGGCTTTTGATCTGAAGGCCTTTTAGATTTTTCGGACCACAGCCAAAGCAATGGCCTTCAGGCGAGAAACGATCTTGAAGTCCTGGTGCATTCGTTTGTTGAAACGGT
Source organism: Oligoflexia bacterium (assembly GCA_014376785.1). GTDB lineage: Bacteria > Bdellovibrionota > UBA1018 > UBA1018 > UBA1018 > JACMQW01. The sequence continues at coordinate 47,976 of JACMQW010000037.1, read as the reverse complement.
TCCATTCCGACCCTCCGTCTTCTATATTCCTCTCTATGGCTTATCCGCACAAGTTCGTCGAGGCAAAGTGGCAAAAGTTTTGGGATGAAAAGCAGGTCTTCAAAAGCGAACTCGATCCATCCAAACCGAAATATTACGTGCTCGATATGTTTCCCTACCCATCGGGTTCGGGTCTCCACGTCGGACACCCTGAGGGTTACACCGCCACCGATATTCTCGCTCGGTACAAACGCACCCGCGGATTCAGCGTTCTCCATCCGATGGGATGGGACGCGTTCGGACTCCCCGCAGAACAACACGCGATTCAAACCGGCACCCATCCGGCGATCACCACTGCCGCCGCGATCGAAAACTTTCGTAGGCAACTCAAGATGCTCGGGTTCTCGTACGATTGGACGCGCGAGATCTCCACTTGCGAACCGAAGTATTACAAATGGACACAGTGGATTTTTAAGCGCCTCTACGACAAAGGCCTCGCTTATCAAAAAGAAGTGCCGGTGAACTGGTGCCCAGCGCTCAAGACCGTACTCGCAAATGAAGAAGTGATCGATGGAAAGTCCGAACGCGGGGGCCATCCGGTATTTCGCCAGCCGATGAAACAGTGGATGCTAAAAATTACAGATTACGCCGAGCGCCTGATCAAAGATCTCGATGGCTTAGATTGGCCAGAAGGAACCAAAGAGCTCCAGCGAAACTGGATCGGAAAAAGCGAAGGACTCCAATACCGCTTTCCTTTGATCGCCGCGGACGGAAAAAGTGCGGGAGAAGAAATCGAAGTCTTCACCACGCGGCCGGATACGATCTACGGCGCGACTTACCTCGTGCTTGCACCTGAACATCCGCTCGTCGTAAAAATCACCACTCTCGCGGAAAAAGCCAAGGTGGCTGCTTACGTCGATGCGAGTTCGCGCAAATCGGAAATTGCTCGGCAAGAACAGACGAAAGAGAAGACGGGCGCTTTCACCGGTGCTTACGCGACGAATCCTTTCAATCAAACAAAGATTCCGGTTTGGGTCGCGGATTACGTGATGATGGGCTACGGGACCGGCGCGATTATGGCGGTTCCGGCACACGATGTCCGCGATTCCGAATTCGCGGCTGCTTTTTCGCTTCGGGTTCTCGAAGTGGTCAAACCCCTTCCGGGTTCGGCAGAGGGGGATGGATGTTTTTCCGGTGAGGGAACGTCGATTAATTCCGGTGAGGTTACCGGGCTTCCAACCGCGGAAGCGAAAAATCGCGTAATTGCGATGGCCGAAGCGGCAGGACTTGGAAAACGCACGGTAAACTACAAACTTCGCGATTGGCTTTTTTCTCGTCAGCGTTATTGGGGCGAGCCTTTTCCAGTTATCCACCTGGATGACGGATCGAAAGAAACTTTGCCGGATGATTTGCTTCCGGTCGCGCTCCCCGACGTGAAGTCTTATGAGCCGAGTGGCACAGGTGAGAGCCCGCTTGCGGGAGTGACCGAATGGCTCTTCACCACCGATCCACGCACCGGGAAAAAAGTCAGACGCGAAACCGATACGATGCCGGGATCTGCCGGATCGAGCTGGTATTTTCTGCGCTACTGCGATCCGAATAACGAATCCGAACCATGGTCTAAAGAAGCCGAGAAGTACTGGATGCCCGTGGATCTTTACCTCGGTGGTCCCGAGCATGCGGTCGGGCATCTCCTCTATTCGCGGTTTTGGACGAAGGTCCTTTACGATGCGGGCCTCGTCACTCACCACGAACCTTTTCAACGCCTCGTTCACCAAGGAATGATCCTCGGCGAAGACGGAGAGAAAATGTCGAAGTCACGCGGGAACGTGATTAATCCGGACGATGTGGTGAGCGAGTACGGTGCCGATACTCTGCGCCTCTACGAAATGTTCATGGGACCGCTCGATCAAGACAAACCTTGGTCTACGACTGCGATCACCGGGACATTTCGGTTTCTTCAGCGCGCGTGGCGGATCTTTATGGATTCGCCTCGTGCTGAAGCCTCTGCCGAGACTCGCGACTTCTGCATCGTTAAAGGCGAAACGCCGACCGAAGACGACCTGCGAATGACTCATAAGACGATCCAAAAAGTCACCGAGGACATCGAAGCCCTCCGCTTCAACACGGCGATCTCTCAGATGATGGTTTTTGTGAACCACTTCACGAAGGAAGGTCGAAGCCCCCGGCAGTGCTTGAAACCGTTCGTGCAACTTCTCTATCCGTTCGCTCCGCACATGGCGGAAGAACTTTGGGAAGCGATCGGTGAGACGGCGCTCTTAACCTATGCTCCTTGGCCGAATTTCGAGCCGAAGTACGTGGTGGAAGATAAGATGACGATCGCCATCCAAGTTCTCGGCAAAACTCGCGGCACGGTCGAAGTTCTGGTGGGCACCGATCAAGCGGCTATCGAGAAAGCAGCCCGAGAAATTCCTCAAGTCTCGGCGCAGCTCGAAGGAAAGACGGTGAAGAAACTCATCTTCGTCCAGGGGAAAATTATGAACTTCGTGGTGGGTTAATCACTCCTTTCACGAACTCACTTTCAGTAAACAAGCGAGAGGCATCCGAATTCATTCGGATGCCTTTTTTCATGATTTAACGAATCACTTCTCGGTAAGCACCGATGAAACGCGACCACATTATTTCAGGATCTCCGGTGTAACCGATACTGAAACGAATGAGACCAGGAGCGAGTCCGATTGCTCGTTGTTCTGCTTCAGGAATTTCAGACGAAGTGCTCTTCGCCGAGCAACTCATGAGCGTGCGAGAGAAGCCAAGCGAGACAGCGTAAAGTCCGAATTTCTCTTGCTGCAGACGAATCGCCAGAGCGCTAGCGCGTTCAGCCGAACCACAATCCACGGTGAGAATCGCTCCGTACCCGAATTGGACATTCATCTGGCTCCGCATGAGCGCGTGCTGGGGATGATTCGGAAGGCTCGGATAGATCACCGGAATTTTTTCTGCCCACATGCGGGTGGCTAGAAACTCCGCCATCTTTGCATGCGCTTGCATCCGTACCGACAGATGATCCAGGCGCAAGTAAAGTTCGTGGGCAATGCGCGGATCCATCACGGGCCCATTTAGCATCACCGACCCGTGGTTCACGTCGATTAAACTCGCGATGAATTCTGCCGATCCCGCAATCGCGCCGGCAATGAAATCGCTCGACCCTGAAATGTACTTCGTGCAGGAGTGGACGACCACGTCCGCTCCGTGCGAGAGGGGCTGCACGATGAGCGGCGTAAACGTATTATCGACGACGAATTTAACTCCGCGCTTTTTACAGAGCGCCGCTAGAGCACGCAGGTCTGTGACGGCTAGCAAGGGGTTACTCAGTGTTTCTGCGTAGAGGACCTTCGTCTCGGGCCTGAATGCGGCCTCCACGGCACGGAGATCATTAATATCGACGAAGCTCACTTCGATTCCGCGCGCAGGGAAGATGTTTTTAAAGAGAGCGTAAGTTCCGCCATAGATCGTGCGTGCCGTAATCAGATGTCCAGAACTCCGTGGGTTAGGGTCCACCGCGGAGCCGGTACCTTCGGCGGTCTCGGAATTTCTAAAAATCTGCTCGACCGCGCACGAAATCGCGGCCATCCCGCTCGCGACTCCAAGTGCCGCCTCCGCCCCTTCCATTGCCGCTATTTTTTTACCGAAAATATTTACGGTCGGATTTGAGTGCCGCGAATAGAGGTAACAACCCTGCAACTCCCCTTGAAACGTTCGTTCCATATCCGCGGGATCGAGGAAAGTAGACGTGGCGGCCACGTCTATCACCGGCACCACTCCCCCTTCTTCGCCGAAATGCTGGATATCTCGAATCGCTTGCTCGGGGTGCTTGACGTCGGTTTTAGTTTGCATAGGAGCTCAGTTGGAAATGCTCAGGTGAGCCGGGTTAATTCACAGGTGAAATCAATGGCATGATCCCGTAGATATCGTCCATGCTCGGTGGCGCTTTCACCGACGGTGCTTCGGTCGGCACGTCGGCGACTCGCTTTCTTGCGGCAACGGAAGCCATAAAAGGCGTCATTCCTTGGTTCGTCAGTCGCGCGGCTTCGTAAGCCCGTTCAGGATTCACCACCCCGCCTGACTTCACTTTATTCACCAACCATTTTTTCGCGTCGACCGTGTCCATCAGAATCGATTTCAGTTCGATTGGCTTCAGTCCTGGGTTGATGTTCTTCATCGTTCCAGCGACCCCCGCCACATAGGGCGAAGCCTGGGAAGTTCCCGACATGAGGCCCCGCTCATTGCCGGGATACAGGGATGAAATTCCGACTCCTGGAGCGGCGACGTCCACCATCAATCCGTAATTGGAGAAAACGGCCAGTTCGCGATTCCGCAAAGTTGCGGCGACGACCATTGAGTTCTCAGCACGAATGTTTGCCGGGCTGACGGGTTCGACATCATTATTCGTTCCTTCATTTCCAGCCGCAAACACAAACAAGGTGTGGGGAGCGCTATCCACCATCACGCGACTCTTCATGATGATCAGGCTCATGTAGTCTTTCGTGAACTGCGCGAGTTTTACGGGACTTCGTTCGCTCTCGCTAAAAACCATGTTGTAGAGCATCTCGACGACGCCTTTCAATTGAGAATAACCCGTCCCAAACGATCCGTTCGCAACGTCCGCACCGCGCATGTTCACGTAGGCACCGACCTTGCTAAAAATTTTCGTTTGGAAACTCGCCAAACCACGAAGAGCGCTCACAAAAAGCGTCTCACGCAATCCAACGCCCATTGAGAATTTACTCACCGGATTCGAGATGGCTCGGAACTGCTCGGTCTTCGTAAACTGCACTGAAAATGGGAGCTTCACTTCCGTTGGGATGATTTTCACCGCGAAAGGATGGTTATCCGGGTCCACTTTCGTTGAATGCCCACCAGTGATGCCGGCGACATGCGTGCCGTGAGCAAAATTTCCGAAAATGCCGATTTTCTTGATGAACTCGTCGTCATTTCGCTTCAATTTCAGCCAAGCAATATCGGCCGGGGTGGCTGTTTTATCCAGTGAGCGGACCTGGAGCACAAAAAACTTCTGAATATCCGGCATGACCAATTTCAGAACTTCGAGGTATTTATAATCGATCACGGTGTTGTTGTTTTCGGCGAAGTTCCAGCCGTAGACGTCGTTGATATACGGTGGGAGCGCGCTAGGCCTTGGATTCAATTCGTATTGAGCCGAAAGAGCGGTGTGCCGGTAGTCGCTGCCCGAATCGATAATCGCAATCGTGGATGCGAAACTAGAGTGAGCGAATGTGAGTGCGACTAAAACCAGGCTGAAATTCTTCATGAATGCCATAAGTGATCCCTTGCGGAAGGTCTGTGCGTCCGTTGCACAGATCTTTCAATTCCGATGATTCCATCATCAGAAGACGCATAGGAACTTTCGTCAAGCCGCAGTACGCCAAATTACTGGCAGATGGGGTGAGTTCGGGATGAAGTAGGGCCGGACGGCAATCCTAGAGGGAGACGTTCTTAAATCGGCCATCGATGGTGGGGGCGATGACTCCCGGGTCCTTTGCGAGTTCGTCAGCCAATAATTCACGGAAGATTCCGAGTTCTTTTTCCAGAGGAGCTTCAGAAAAACCAACGTATCCGGAACCTCCTGCCTCTAGAAAATCCAGAGTGGCGACCCGCAAGGATCGCTCATGAATGACAGGATTTGCGGAATCGGTCACGTCGTAAAGGACTGAACCATCGTTCAGCTGGACAGTCAGGAGCTGTGCGCCGAGGTCTTCGCCATCGACCGCGCTTTTACAATCACTTCGCCGGTAGGTCACTTGGATTCCGGAAGCGAGCACGGCTCCGTGCTTTCCACAGCTCTTCGAAGTCATCTCGAGTATTTTTACGAGAGTCGAAACTTTCATCGGACTCAAAACGACAGCGTGGTTATTAAACGGCAGGATTTGGAAAAGCTTTTCGTACGTAAACCTTCCCGGAGGAATGCTCGTGCGAACGCCGCCCGCATTAATGATCGCGATATCCGTTCCCGCTGCGCGACGGAACACGTCGGTTAAGAAGTTCGTGAGAGCCCCTTCCTTGTCATAGTTTTTCGACACTTCAAAAGAGGCAGTCCCTAGAAAGCGACTGATCATCGGCCGAATTTTTCCTTCGCCTACTGCGATTTTTTCCAGTGCCGTCGGAGATTCCTGCACTTCGGAACAGTCATAGGTCACTCGCACCGCCGATTTTTTTGCGCAGAAAAAATCCGTCTGGAGGTCGCAGCCTTCCGAGAGCAGAAGTGCCCCTGCGGCGACGTGTGTTTTCTCACGTGCCACTTTTCCGGTAGAACGATCAAAAACCAGGTCGATTCGGCCAAAACGTTCACCGCTCGACCCTGATTGGATCGCGAAAACTCCATCCACATCGATTCGATTCACCTGATGGGTGTGTCCGCCGATCACTGCATCGACCCCGTCTGCACGCCATTTCCGAATGTCGGTGAGTAAAGTCGTGAGCTTTTTATCCTGATTGATGTCGCCATCATGAATGACAATCACGAAGAGATCGGCCTTGCCCTCGAGTTCGGTGCGGATCGACTGGTACTCTGCTAGCGCAGGACGGAAGCAGAGATCACTCACGTTCGCGATCGTGGTGGTGGTCGATGTCAGTGGATTATCCAGCCCGACGATCGCGACCCGAACTCCGGCCACGATTTTTATCAGATAAGGCTTTAGGAACTCGGGGCGCTCCGCATGGGACCAGTCGAGAATCTCATTTGATGTGCAACCGACATTCTCAACTTTCGCCGATTTTCCGTCGAGATTTTTCAGAGACGCTTTTAGGTAAGTATTCGCAGAAAGCATCGGAAAGTTCGCCATCCCGGCCAGCTTTTTCACTGCGCCTCGAGGATCGCCTGATTCGCCGGGCGAAAGTTGATCGACCAACCACCCTTCAGGACCGAAATCGTAATCGTGATTTCCGGGAACAATCGCATCGTATCCAGCGTCGTTCAAAAGGGAGAACATCAAAGCGCCTTCTGAGGAGTTCGAAAGAAGCGTGCCCTGAAACTGATCTCCACCATCGAGGAGAAGAACACCGCCGCGTTCGCCGTAGGCTGCTTTTACCCCTTCGCGAATAGAACGGACGGCACCCGACCAAAACGCCATCCCGCCAAGGGATTCTCCATTCCGGGAAGTCTTCGGAGCAATGGCTCCGTGAAAATCATTCGTACCGAGAATGGAGATGAGAACTTCGTTCTTTTCAAGCGGAAGCCGTGGATTCGAGCAGTCGGTTTGGGCGTTCACTTGGGGAGAACTGAAAAAGAGCAGAGAGCCTGAAATCACCGATAAAACCTGGCGCGCTCGAGATTGCATGGAGCGGGTGTACCGGAGGGCATTCAGGGCGTCAATCGGGGGCCTCACTGAAACTCTTCCAGGAAGTTCTAACACCTCTGTGTAATAAATCGCATTGAAGCCGATAACGCACCACGCTAAGGTTTCACTAAATTCATTTTCCAAAACCGAAAAATAAGGAATTTTTATGAAATTGACAGTTATTTTAGGGATTTTTTTACTAGTTTCATTGCCAACTTTAGCAAAAGCTGCGGCTTTTCCAGTCCTCTCAGGCTTAGTCGGGAAATTCGCTCGTACCGGAACTGATGCCGATTTTAGCCGCGCCATCGCTCAGTTGAAATTCGAAGCCAAACGCGTCGACTCGAAACTTCAGGCAACGACTTATCAAATACAAATGTCAGGACCGCTAGTTATTAATGCGGTTGATGCTGTATCGACTAGCGAAGAAAAAGCTTCGAGTTTGAAAGCTGTAGACGATGAAGCAAATGAGGTCATTCAAATTGCAGAGTCGTTCACAAAACCTCTGAACCGCACCCAATTAGCGAAGATGACAGAGATCTTGGAAAATCAAAATGCCGACGCTTTAGAGATTTACTCCATGGAAATCCGAGAATCAGCGTTTAATGACGAATTAAAAAGATCGTCCGCACTCCGGGCTAAACTCTATTTCTATTATTGAAAAATAAACTCGATCCGAGGCGCGCCACTCGCTGGGCTCCGCATGTCTTCTTCAGCGCCTTCTTTTTTACGGCGCATGGTCGTGCCCAGTCGGTCTTCTTCGACGAGTCGGTGATCGACTAGGAATCGTGAGATCGAAACCGTGCGCGCAACTTGAAAATCATAGCTGCCGGTTTCCGATGTTCCCCAACTCCCACGGATGGTGAGTTTACGGTCCGTTTGGTTTTTCGCGAGTTTGCCGATTCGAGAGAAAATTTTCTCGATGCCCGGCTTAAACTGATCCGTCGTGCCTGGCTGAAAAATATCTTCCTCAAGCACAGAAAAGCGCATCACTTCGACCAGTACCCGGTCACCCGAGCTTGCCAGTTTGGTTGCCGCATCGGTTGCGTCTTCGGCTGCGGTGTTTCCTTCTAGGATCGGTTTCGAAGGATTCTGCACGAGCTCTTCCGGCACTTCGCCATCCGCACCCTTTAGAACGCTTTCTCCGGCACCGGTTTTATCTCCCAGCGGGACGTTGTCTTTATTCGAGAGGTCGATTCGCAGCGCAGAAGTCGGGTTATTAAAGTAATTCGCAATCGAGGCTTTCGTCTCTTCATCCGAACCCATGAGCCACATCACCAAAAAGAAGGCCATCATGGCGGTCATGAAGTCGGCGAATGCCACCTTCCAAGCCCCCCCGTGCGCACCACCGTGCCCGGCTTTCTTTCGTCGTATGATGATGGGTTGTTTCGAATCAGCCACTTTTCTTCCTTCGTTCTGGGAACATCACTGCAATCAATCGGCGAACTAGAATCTCACTGAATTTTCATCATTCGAATCAGGACTAAGCCGCGGCTGCGCTCTTACCGGCTCCGGATGTTGCTTTATCGACTTCTTCGAACGTCGGGCGGACTTCCGGTGGAATCGAGCGCCTGGCGAACTCGACGCAAACCTTCGGTGAGCAGTCTTTCGCAAAGGCAAGCAGCGCAATTTTCACCGAGTTAAAGATCCCGGCCGAATCGTTAATTCCGAGTTCGATGCGAGCCGCAAGCGGACCGACGAATCCGTAAGAAACGAGAATCCCGAGGAAAGTTCCCACAAGGGCGGCGGCCACGGAGTGACCGATGACTTCTTTACCCATGGTGAGCTTACCCATGGTCTGCACGATCCCGAGAACGGCGGCCACGATTCCAAGACCCGGCATGGCGTCTCCGAATTTTCCAACCTGCGCGGCGGCCTTCATTTCGGCAGCGTGAATCGATTCGATGTCTTTATCCATGAGGTCTTCTAGATCGTACGGCGACATCGGCGCTGAAATCTGAACCTTCAGCGTATCGCAAAGGAAGTGAAGCACGTGGTGGTTTTTAATCACGGAAGGATAGCGTTTGAAAATTTCAGAGGCTTCCGGTTTTTCAACGTGCGCTTCGAGCGAAAGAGGATTTCCTTTCGCGGTCTTGATGATCTCGTACATCAGCAAAAGCACTTCGGTGTATTCCGCTTTCGTCGGCGGCTTACCCGAAAGAGTCAGCTTAATCTGATGGAGGATCTCCTTCAAAACCGCGGGGCTAGAGGAAATGATCGTCGCTCCGAGTCCGGAACCGACGATGATGATGACTTCGACCGGTTGCCAGAGAACTCCGAGATTTCCTCCGTGCGAAGCATAAGCTCCGAACACGCAGGCGCAGACGAAGATTCCACCAATAATGACAAGCATAGGACAACCCCTGTACCTTTCCTCTGTATGCTTTTCGTACAGAGCTGACTAAAAGTTGAGCGGAATAGGCGGTTTAAATTTGCAAGCGCTTGAAACCACCCTTTATGCCATGATTTTAGGCACCTAAGGTCTTTTGGGAAGGATTGCCCCTTAACAGTTTAGCTGCTTATTTGAGGATTCAAAGGAGCCATCCCGCCATCGCCGGAATGAAAAACAGGGCAAATAACGTCGATAAAAGAACCGCCACTCCAGCCTTCGCCGGTTCGATTTCCAGAAGAGTGGCAAAGGCGACCGTGTTCGCAGCGAGTGGAGTGCACGCGATGAGAAAGAACATCTGGTGCGCGCGTTCGTCATAAAAATGACCGACACTTCGGTCCCCCGCGATGAGCCCTGCGATGAGCACCGGCCAAACGAAGAACTTTCCGAGGAAAGCCGCGGAAACGAATTTCCAATCAAACCGCCAGGTCCGGATTCCTGCGACTCCCAAGCCGATCAGCATCACTCCAAGCACGGAATAGGTTCCACGGAAGTATCCGGCAAAATCGGCGTAAGTCCCGGTGATCTTTAAGCCGAGCCGGTTTGCGAGGAGCGCGGCCGCGAACGCGTAAATCGCGGGTAAACGCAGGACTCTGCGGAGCGCATCGCGGGCATTCGCCTTTCCCCTCGCGAGAATGTAAAAACCCACGGTGTTTTCATAAAGAATGAATCCAAGCGAGAAGAGCAGATAGATGCCGATCGCATCCGCTCCGAAGAGCATCAAGGCAACCGGGAGTCCAAAGTAACCCGTATTTGCATCGCCCGCGGCAAAGGCCAGAAGATTACCCGTTGGACCCCCGAAACCGAAACGCTCGGGCATGCGATGAGAGAGCCACAGAAAGAGGCCCGCAACCCCGGAGGAGAGCAGACCGAAACCCAAGGGAACCAAAAGGTACTCGGGCTTCAAATCGATTTGGCTCACACTCACGAAGACCACGATCGGCGAAACTAAGTAGATCACCAGTTTCGCCACTGAATCGCGGTCGAGTTTTAGAAACCGGCCCGCTACGAAGCCGAGAGCAACAATGAGGTAAAGCGGAATGAGCCGCCCTAAAAGTCCGGTGAAAACCGCATTGCCGAAAATTTCCATTTAGTGAGCTTAAGACAAAATTTTCTTCCGGTCATGCTCGCTGATCGCCCCGAAGTTCGGTAGCGTCGGGGTCATGAGCACCGTCATCGAAATCACTGCCATCGTGCTACGGACTGTTCCATTCGAGGAGCGGCACCGCGTGGTCACGGCGCTGACGGAGAGCCACGGTAAGATCTCCGCAATTGCTAGGAATGCAGTAAGCTCGCGCCGTTTCGGCGGTTGCTTGGAAACGTTCGCGGCCGCAACCTGGAGGATCGTTCCGAGTAAAGCCGGAGACCTTTACCGAGTTGACGAAGCGACCATTCGGAAATCCTTCGAAGGATTACGAGGCGATTTTGAAGTTCTGGCACTCGCATCGGTCTTTAATGAGCTCATGCTCAGGCTTGCTCCCGAACGGGAACCTTGTTTGGACCTCTTCAAACTTCATTCGAATGCTCTCGCCTTACTGGAAGAATGGGCGATCACTAGCCGGAAGGGGTCATCGAGCGTCGAGCCAAGACTGCTGATTGTTTTACTGAACGCGTACCTCTCGAAGATTCTTCAGTGGAACGGAACCCAGCCCCAGCTCCTGCGCTGCCTAGCATGTGACCGCAGCCTCCTCGATTTTTCAGCGACTACCCTCCTTCGTTGCCACATTTCAAATGCGGCTTGGACCTGTCCCGATTGTGGACCGAAGCGTTCAGAGCGTGATCGGCTGCCGAAGCCACACTCGAGCACGGGTTTCCAGCACGAATTTTTCGAAGCAACCCAAGCGGCCATCGGCGACTTCTACATTGGACTCACGACGCCGATTCGAAAATCTCCCGAAATGGCCCAAGGAACATTAGCCGACCAACAGGCGCTTTTTTCGCTGATGGAATCGCTGCTCGTTTATCATGTGCCGGGCTTTGATCGAACTCCTTTAAAAGGACTTCGATTTCTGCCAGGTATTAAAGGGATTTTCGGATAATTCTGTCCACGGCTTCAGTGAGATCCGGCACGTAGATTTTTTCAGCGCCTGAAACCTTCGTGACTTCTTCCGCTCCATAGCCGGTCGAAACGAGATAGGACTCTGCGACTCCGGCCGCGCGTCCCGCTTCGACATCGGAAGCCTTATCTCCGATCATGTAGGATTGACCGAGGTCGATTGAATAACGTGCAGCCATATCGAGAAGAAGCCGAGGTTTTGGTTTCCGACATTCACAACTTTCATCTGGATGATGGAAACAAAGCGAATAGTCGTGAATTCTTACGCCCACTGCCCCGAGCAATCGATCGAGTTTTTCGTGAATCCGTCGTAATTGCTCTAAGGTAATTTTATCCCGAGCGATGCCGGACTGATTCGACACGACGATCAGCAGGTAGCCAGCGTCGGAGAGAGACCGCAATGCTTCCGCCACCCCGGGGAAGAGATGAAAGTGTTCCGCATCGTTTAGGTAACCGGGATCGAAATTCAACGTTCCGTCTCGGTCGAGAAAAACGGCCTTTTTCAAAGCCCTCTTTTTATTTTCCCACGCGAATGCGGATTTCAAAATGTCTTTCAGAGCGTCGGTCCGGGGGCTGAAACCGAGTGCCGAACGAGCACGCTCTGACTTTGCGACCAACTTTGCCGGATCGCCAGGACGCCTTGGCTGAAAAGATTTCCGGATGGTCAATCCCAGAACTTTTTCTGCGGCGGCTATCACCTCGCCTACTGTGTAACCCGACTCTGAACCGAGGTTAAAGACTTCGAACTTAGCGGGGGTGCCGGCACCTGCCTGTGAAACATTCAGGATCATGCGATCGACGGCAGCCGCATGCGCAGCGGCTAGGTCTTCGACATGCACGTAGTCCCGAACGCAGGTTCCGTCTCGGGTTGGATAGTCATTTCCGTAAATCGAAATTTCGCGCCCTTCGATCGCAGCCGCGAGTAAGTTCGGAATCAGGTGGGTTTCCGGATCGTGGCTTTCTCCGACTCGTAACTTCTCATCTGCACCTGCGGCATTGAAGTAGCGAAGCGCAATCGAGCGCAACCCATGCTTCAATCCGTATTCTTCTAAAATTCGTTCGACTGCGAGTTTCGTCTCGCCGTAGGGGTTAATAGGTTTTTTTTCTAAGTCTTCCGAGATGTCCGCATCTCCCGGATCCCCATAGACGGCAGCAGTGGATGAAAAAACAAATCGTTTTACATCGCAAGCGACCATGGCGTCCAAGAGCGCACGCGTCTGGCCCACGTTATTTTCCCAATAAACATCGGGGATGCGGACACTTTCACCCACCTGAGATTTCGCAGCAAAGTGGAGAACCGCATCGACGGGGTGCGCGCGGAAAAAAGCTTCCAGGACCGTCTGGTCTCCGGCGCGTGCCTCGATGAAACGGCCGGCCTGAATAATCGGGCTCAGGACGAGGGAGCGCCTGCCGGTCGACAGATCGTCTAAAACCCAAACCTCATCTCCCCGATCTAAAAGATGCGCGGCCACTGCACTACCGACATACCCCGCGCCGCCAACTACGAGAACACTAGCCATGGTTCTAGAATTACCATAAGATCGACGTAGTTCCATGAAATCTCTCTGGAAATTGAAAGCATATTTGAAGCCGCATTGGGCCTGGATCCTGACCAGTTTGCTCTTGGCAATTCCCATGGCGGCGATCCGGTTCAGCCCGGTGGTCTTGATCCAAAAGCTGATCGACGATCTTCTCGCCACGAAGGATGAGTCGAAACTCATCACCTTCCCGCTCATGGTCATCGGTATTTTTGCGGTAAACTTTGTGGTGCGATTTATTCATTATGGGGCCATCCGCGTCGTCGTCGCCCGAGTGAACCAAAAACTGAAGAACGACCTCTACGACCACGTGCTCGGCCTTTCGGCCGACTACTTCACGGCCCAGAGCACGGGCGGACTGATGTCACGAGTTGGAAACGATCCTAACCAAATCGATCAAGGCATTGCCCAGTTTGCCGTCTTGTTAAGAGAGCCTTTCCAGCTCGTCTTTCTGCTCGGCTACACCTTTTACCTCGACTGGAAACTGACGCTCATCACGATTGCGGTTTTCCCACCACTCGCGTTTGTTTTCTCTTATTCGGGAAAGAAGCTCAAACGCACGATTCACCAGCTTCAAGAAGAACAAGCTCGGATGTTTTCGACCCTCCAAGAAAGCTTCACCGGAATCCGCGTCATAAAAAGCTTCCGACTCGAAAATTACATTCGGAAAAAGTACCACGACCGCAGCGAAGCCTTTTTTCAGCACCTCTCCCAGACCATCATCGTCGAAGAGATCTCCCATCCCGCCGTAGAATTTATCATGGCGTTTGCTATCGCTGGACTCATCTATGTCGGCGGAAAAGCCGTGCTCGGGGGTCACTTGACCCAGGGTCAGTTGCTTGCATTCTTCGGGGCTTTCGCAATGATGCAGAACCCGATTCGAGTCTTGAACGACATGAACATCAAACTCGCGAATGCGGGTGCGGCAGCGGAGCGAGTGTTTGAAATTTTCGACTGGAAAACGCGGCTGGTAGAAAAACCAGACGCTATCGCGAAGGAAAACTTCACGCGCGGGATTTCTTTACGTGACGTGCGTTTCTCTTATCCCGATGCTCCGGAACGCGAAGTTCTGAAAGGAATTTCGCTCGAAATTCCAAAGAACCACTCCATTGCGCTCGTGGGAGCCAGCGGAGCCGGTAAAAGCTCTCTCGTCTCATTGCTTCCGCGGATTTTCGACGTCACGGGCGGCGGAATCGAAATCGATGGCGTCGACATTCGTGATTTGAAGATTTCGGATCTTCGTTCACTCATTTCGATCGTCAGCCAGGATGTTTTTCTTTTTAACGACACGGTCGCTGAAAACATTCGCTGCGGCAGACTCGATGCAACGGACGAAGAAATTCGCCGGGCAGCGAAGGAAGCTTTCGCGACTGACTTTATCGAAAAAATGCAGGAAGGTTTTCTTACTACCATCGGTGACCGCGGGCAGAAGCTCTCCGGCGGAGAGCGCCAGCGACTTTCGATCGCGCGCGCATTCCTGCGAAACAGTCCCATCCTCATTCTCGACGAGGCCACTTCCGCGCTGGATAATACTTCAGAAAAAGCCGTTCAAGCTGCGCTTGAAAAGCTCATGCACGACAAAACAACCATCGTCATCGCCCATCGACTCTCGACGATTCGCCACGTCGATCGCATCATCGTCATGCGCGAGGGAAGAATGGTCGAAGACGGAAATCACGCGGAACTCCTCGCTAAAAATGGCGAATACGCCGCATTTCTTAAAATCGCGGAGCAAACTCGTTCGGAGTTGATTCCTTGAGTGTCTGGAACGCGGTTCTTCAAGCCTGCCACTCGGCTTTGATCGACGAACTAAACGCGGAGTTTCCCGACGATAAACTTGAACTTGATTTACCCAAGCGACTGACGACCTGGGCGGCAACGCCCGAGACCGACACCTATTTTATCGAAACAATCACAACTCCCGAGGGAGCGGGAAGTATCTTACTCGCCTGCCGAAAAGAATCGGAATCATCTGTCCCGAGATTAGAAAAAACATTCCGACGCCTGCTCATCCTCGCTCGGCGTGAATTCCTCTTGCGAGAAATCTCTGCTCAAATCGTCGAAAACAGCGGAAACTTTCGAATGAGCTCCCCTCCTCCACTTCGCATGCTGATCTGGCTGCCGATTCGAATTCTCGGCCAAAATCCGCCCCTAATTTACGATCTCGGGATTGGTGTTTGAATCAGACCTCTCTTTTCTGCCCTCTCGATCACTTAACGCGCTCCGCCTCCATTGAACTCACTGCATCCGTTTGTTACTTCTTAGGGATATGAGTGAAAACGACGTTCAGACGAAGGCTGCAGGCCCTGCCCAAGATCTAAAAGACATGGCTACTCTCGTTTCGCTTTGTAAGCAGAGAGGCTTCGTTTTCCCCTCGTCTGAAATCTACGGCGGTATTACTGCGTGCTGGGATTACGGCCCGCTCGGGATTGAGCTGAAAAGAAACATGAAAGAAACGTGGTGGCGCGCGATGTGCGACCGCGAAGACATCGAGGGTTTAGACGCCGCGATTCTCATGCACCCTAAAGTTTGGGAGGCTTCCGGACACGTTGCAGGATTCGTCGATCCGATGGTGGACTGCAAAACCTGCAAAGGCCGTTTCCGCGCCGATAAACTCGACGACGCAAAATGCGGCCAGAAACCTTCGAAAACCCCTGGCCAAGGCGGCGACTGCGAACTCACCGAGCCTCGGAACTTCAACCTCATGTTCAAGACCCATATGGGTCCGCTGGAAGAAACGGGTTCGCTCGTTTACCTCCGCCCTGAAACCGCGCAAGGAATTTACGTCAACTTCCTGAACGTCGCTCAAAGCTCCCGCCAGAAAGTTCCCTTCGGAATCGCCCAAATCGGAAAAGCTTTTCGAAACGAAATCACTCCAGGAAATTTCATTTTCCGCACCCGAGAGTTCGAGCAAATGGAGATGCAGTTCTTCGTAAAGCCCGGCACCGACATGGAGTGGTTCGAAAAATGGAAAGCGGCTCGAATCCAGTGGCATTACGATAACGGGATTCGAAAAGAAAAACTGCGGTTCCATCAGCATGAGGGTTCAGAACTCGCCCACTACGCGAAAGCGGCTTTCGATATCGAGTATGAATTTCCGATCGGATGGAGCGAACTCGAAGGGATCCACAATCGCTCGGATTTTGATCTCGGTCGCCACCAAGAATTCAGCGGCAAAAATTTGACGTATTTCGATGAATCCGTGAAAGAAAAATACCTGCCTTACATCGTTGAAACATCCGTCGGATGTGACCGTGCGGTTCTGGCGGCCCTTTGCGATGCTTACCGATTCGATGGAGATAGGACTTGGTTGCAAATGCATCCAAAGCTCTCTCCTTACAAAGTTGCCGTTTTTCCGCTCATGAAAAAACCTGAGCTGAAAGAATACACCGATAAAATCTATGCCGACCTTCGGAAAGAATTCCGATGCACCACGGATGAAGCGGGCTCGATCGGAAAGCGTTACCGACGTCAGGACGAAATCGGAACACCTTTCGGGGTGACTGTGGACTTCGACACCCTTACGAATCACACGGTGACCCTCCGTCACCGTGATACGATGGAACAAACTCGAATTCCGGCGGAGAAACTGAACGATGTCATCCGTGATCAAATCAAAAACTGGGGCAAATAAACGTAAATCCGTCTCTTCTCGTGTGACGAAAGAAAAGTCGCGAAAATACGTCTATGGATTCGGTGGCGGAAACGCGGACGGATCAGAAACCATGAAGGAACTCCTCGGCGGAAAGGGAGCGAACCTTCACGGCATGACGAAACTCGGTTTGCCGGTCCCGCCCGGGTTCACAATCACGACCGAAGTTTGCACCTATTTCTATTCTAAAAGTTCCACTGAGCATCGCTATCCAGCATCTCTAGATGAGGAGATGAGGGCCGCAGTCAGAAAAATGGAAAAGCAGATCGGGAAGAAGTTCGGGGACGTAGAAAATCCTCTCCTCGTTTCTGTTCGTTCAGGCGCTCGGGCCTCGATGCCGGGGATGATGGACACCATTCTGAATCTAGGACTGAACGACCAGACCATTCACGGTCTCATCGCCCATTCCCACGACGAACGTTTTTCGTACGACTCCTATCGAAGGTTCATCGCCATGTATTCGGATGTGGTTTTAAACATCCACTCGAATCATTTCGAAGTGGCACTCGAAGACCTCAAGCACGAACGCGGAGTGGAAGAAGACACTGAACTTTCCGGCTCGGACCTGAAATCCCTCGTTTCTAAATACAAACAAATCGTCAAATCGAACGGTCACGTCTTTCCGGAAAATCCTTGGGAACAGCTCTTAGGTGCAATCGGTGCTGTCTTCGCTTCCTGGAAAAATCCACGCGCGAACACTTACCGGAAGTTAAACGACATCCCTGAAGCTTGGGGAACCGCCGTGAACGTCCAAGCCATGGTGTTTGGAAATATGGGTTCTGACTGCGCAACCGGGGTTGCCTTCACTCGGGATCCGTCCACAGGAGTTCGCAAATTTTTCGGGGAATACTTAGTGAACGCCCAAGGTGAAGATGTGGTGGCCGGGATTCGAACCCCCCAGCCCATCAATGAATCGTCGAGAACGGGCGAAACCAAAGCGGCTGTGACCCTCGAGAAAGTCATGCCGAAACCTTACGCTGCATTGGTAAAGGTTTATCAAGCGCTTGAAAAACACTACCGTGACATGCAGGACATCGAGTTTACGATCGAAAAGGGAAAGCTTTTCATGCTGCAAACTCGCGGCGGAAAGCGAACTGCGCCGGCCGCTCTGAAAATCGCGGTCGACATGGTCTCAGAGAAATTGATTACGAAAAACGAAGCAATCCTCCGGATTGCGCCCGAGCAACTCGACCAACTTCTGCATCCGCGCCTGGACCCTAAAGCGAAGAAAGAAGTGATTGCGAAGGGCTTACCCGCTTCTCCCGGCGCAGCGTGCGGCCAAGTCGTCTTCGACCCTGACACCGCTGAAAAATGGGTGAAAGAACTGGGACGAAAAGTAATCCTCGTTCGAATCGAAACGTCGCCGGAAGACATCCATGGGATGTCGGTTGCCGAAGGAATTCTCACTGCTCGGGGAGGAATGACTTCTCATGCCGCTGTCGTGGCACGCGGAATGGGAAAATGCTGCGTCGCTGGCTGTTCATCCATGAAAGTTTCCTACGAAGCTAAAACTTTTTTAGCGGGTGTGACGACCATCCGCGAAGGGGATTTCATTACCCTCGAAGGATCTACCGGCGAAGTGATTAAGGGAAAAGTTCCCACCATCCTCCCCGCTCTGGATTTAAATTTTCAAAAACTCATGACTTGGGTCGATGAAGTTCGCACTCTCCAAGTTCGGACAAATGCGGATACTCCCCAGGATGCGAAAGTCGCGCGCGGTTTCGGAGCCGAAGGGATCGGCCTCTGTCGGACGGAGCATATGTTTTTTGAATCGGACCGCATCGATGCGGTTCGCGAAATGATTCTCGCGGACACGCTAGTCGCGCGAAATCGCGCCTTGGAAAAAATTCTTCCGATGCAAAAAAGCGACTTCAAAGGAATCTTCAGAGAAATGAAGGGGCTCCCAGTCACCATTCGTCTCTTAGACCCTCCCCTTCACGAATTCATTCCGCACACCGATGAAGAGCTGCATTCCCTTGCGGTGAAAATCGATGTGTCTTTTGAGCGCTTGAAACGGAAGCAAGAGATGCTCCACGAAGTAAACCCCATGCTTGGGCACCGCGGGGTTCGTTTGGGGATCAGCTATCCGGAGATTTACCTGACGCAGATACGGGCCATTATGGAAGCTGCTGCGGAACTCGTCACCGAGGAAGGATTTAAAATTTCGCCAGAAATGATGATCCCGCTCGTCGGGGATTGGAGAGAACTGCGCTTCGTCCGAGAATATTGCATAGAAGAAGCGGAACGCGTCATTGCAGAATTTGCAAAAAGCACTGGGAAGAAGTTCTCAAAAGGAAAAGGCATCGATTATTCGATTGGTACGATGATCGAACTTCCGCGGGCTTGTTTGACTGCGGGAGAAATCGCTCCTTACGCAGAGTTCTTCTCTTTCGGCACAAATGATTTAACTCAGACCACTTACGGACTTTCACGGGATGATTCCGGACTTTTTCTAAAAGACTATTTAGAGGCAAAAATTTACGAAAAAGACCCCTTTGCTACACTCGATCCCCATGGCGTGGGGAGGCTCATTGATATTGCGATTCATGAGGGACGAGCGGCGCGACCGAACTTGAAAGTGGGAATCTGCGGAGAGCACGGCGGAGATCCCACTAGTGTTTTACTCTGTCATCAATACGGTCTCGACTATGTCAGTTGTTCCCCTTACCGAGTGCCGATTGCTAAGCTCGCTGCCGCTCAGGCCTCCATTCGCGAACCGAGAGCAAAAAAGCCATTGAAGAAAAATCCGAAAAAGAAAGCATCGGGAAGAAAATGAGAATTAGGTCGCTCGGTTGGCTGGGGAGCCTCTTATGCTTAGTATCTTCACTCGCATCGGCTTCGGACCGAACGCTAGATTTTTCGACGGGGTGTAAACTCTATCGACTCGAAAATAAGGCTTGGGCCGCTGAAGACGCTGCTGCGTTCGAAGGCATGCAACTTTCAAATTCACAGATTTTGAAAAATGAAAAATTCACGGTTTTCAAGACCGACCAGGGCACTTACGGAGTGAATCAGAAGTGCGTCGGAGCAGGCATCCCGGGTGATGGTCAGCCTGCGGTGACAGCCGCTCCGGCCACTCAGCCTTCCAAGCCGGTCGCGCGACGCGCGAGCGCGGCGAAACCTCGCGGAAAATCATTACTCGACCAACGAGGAAAGTGGGCGGCATCGGTCGCGCTTGGTTTGAATATCTCTCCTAAAGGAACGACGAAAATCACTCGCGCCAGCACGGGCGCTTCCGACGAAGCTGCCAATCCTTACACGGGGAGCTTTAATTTCATCGGCGACGCGAGCTACCGCGTTTCACACATGTTCCGGGTCGCGGGTGAGATCGGAGTTTCTCAACTTCAAGAGAGCAGCTCAGTGGGGAACGAAACCTCTTATATCGGCATCAGTCCAGAATTCATTATAAGAGGCAGCCCCTCTCTAGAATATTATTTCGGCCCGACCGTCGGCCTCTTTTTCTTAGCCGAAAATGCGGCAACCGGAACCATTCAGGGAAATGGAACAGCGACCAAACAACAGACCGCTTCTTCCACTTTAATCGGGGTGGTAGCAGGTGCCGACTACGCTCTGAGCGACCAGTTCGACGTCGGACTTTTTCTCCGTTACTTCAAGCCAGGCCCTTTGAAAGTAACAATCCAGCAAACCACTCCTACCTTGGACACCCTCGAAGCCGTCCGAAGCGTGAGCTACATGACATTCGGTGCTCGGTTTCAAATCCACTTTTAAACCTCAAATCGAACCTATTCGAGTAGATTTCGAAATCTAAAAAATAATTCAGTTTTTCACCTTGCAATACCTGACTTATTTGGTAATCTATAGAAGTAACCCAGTCTGATGGAGGACGTAAGCAGATGAAAGAAGCAAAACGCTTCAAAGTTTACTCGAAATTATTGGAACTTAAGGTCCGTGAGCATGGACCGCCAAAAGCGAAATAGCGTGAGCAAAGCCGACCGGACTAAGGACCTTACGGCGCTCGCGAGCTGACGAATCTCTTGTTCGCGACAGGGGACTGCGACCAGCTAATTAAGGAAAGGATCTTTGATCAGATCTGGACCTAAATCATAAAATCTAAAATTAAATAAAATACCGATTTGCGGGTGGGTTCACGGCGGGAGCCGTTCTCAAAGTAGGAGAGTGAAAGAGATCTCAACGACCTTGCAACGGAAAAAATATAGGTGGACCTCTGAGTCCGCCAGTCTTCGAGGAAACTCGAGTACGATTCTGGGGTCCGAGAGCCGATCAGCTCTCCGGACCCCTTTTTTTTTGCAAAAAAACCGCGCAGAGTAATCCGATGAAGTTACTGGTCGTAGGGGCAGGGGCAGTCGGTTCGGTTTACGGATACCTCGCGGGGTTGATTTCTGATTCAGCCGAGACTTGCGAAGTCACGTTTCTCGTAAAACCCCAGCACCGAAAAAATCTCGAAAAGGGTTTGAATCTTTATCAGTGGCGCGGAAAAATTGCAGCCCCTCTCCTCTTCAAAAACTATTCGATCATCGACTCTCTGAAAGAATTAAAAAGAATCAGTTTGATGAAGTCCTTTGATGCTGTGCTGATCACACTTCCCTCCGATAAAGTGGCTGCAGACGGGTGGCTGACAGAATTATTTGAATCGTCGGGAACCGCGAAAATTTGGAGTTTGCAGCCAAATCTGAAAGATCGAGAGTTCATCTTAAATGCGGGGAAGTCTGTTTTCGGCAGTGAATTCGAGAATCGAGTGGTGTGGGGACGCATTCCGATGATGAGTTACCTTGCCCCCCTCCCAGGA
Source organism: Oligoflexia bacterium (assembly GCA_014376785.1). GTDB lineage: Bacteria > Bdellovibrionota > UBA1018 > UBA1018 > UBA1018 > JACMQW01. Next base: position 26,281 of record JACMQW010000037.1, on the reverse strand, counting down.
GAGGACTTCACTGAATCGGGATATGCATTTTACATCCCTCCTGGAGCAAAAGCAGCGTGGAGTTGTTCCCACCTTCCGAACGCTGAAAAAGTCGCAGATTTTTACAATTCTCACGGACTGCCTTCCAAGGCGGTAAAAGACTTCGTCGGCGAAAGCATTTTTTCTGAGGCCTTCTTAAGGGGGCTCGTAGCTGGTCTTGAAAAATCGGAATGGTCTTTTTCCAAGCTCATGAATGGAATCAACCTTCCTCTCGTAACCGAAAGCATTCGCGAGATGACCGCCATTCAGTCACAAGCGCTCGGCCTCACTGATCCCGGCAGAAAATGGTGGGCGCGCGCTGCGACCAGCCGTTCTGGGATAAAAAACGCGCTCCGCCTCGCGAGACTTTTCATCCCATTTGATTTGGAGGCTTTTTTTCGAGTCCATTTCACGAAAGTCGAAACCCAAATGCATTCCGGGATTCAAGAATGCATCTCGATGGGAAAAGCCCAAGGTCAGTCGACGACCAATCTGACGCTCCTAAAAGGGCGAGCTCACAAATCGAAACTCGACACCGCTTGCATTTCGACCCCCCTTTGCTAGTTTGTGTTCAGGGGGAGTTCAGATGCGCGTTAAGCGGTTGGAAGTTCAAGGATTCAAATCCTTTAAAGATAAGACAGTCATTCATTTCGATCATTCCATTACGGGAATCGTCGGACCAAACGGCTGCGGAAAATCGAATATCGTCGACGCTTTTTTTTGGGTCATGGGTGAACAGTCCCATAAGCACATTCGCGCAAACGGCTCAGAAGACCTCATCTTTAACGGCTCTTCCCGTTACTCACCCCTTGGACTCGCTGAAGCGACGTTGGTTCTGGAAACTGATTTTGTCGATACCGAGAATGCTCCCGCGGGAGCATCCGCGAAAGACCTACCCCTTCACCTGCGCACCAAAGAAATCGCTGTCACGCGACGAGTATACCGTACTGGCGAAGGCGAATACTTCATCAACGGGGTTCAAGCTCGACTAAAAGACATTCATGAACTTTTCATGGACACCGGAGTGGGCGCGAAGGGCTATTCCATCATCGAGCAGGGACAAATCGGAAAAATCGTGAACGCCAAGCCAGAAGACCGCCGCGTTCTGATCGAAGAAGCCGCGGGAATCGCGAAGTACAAAGCGCGCAAAAAAGAATCTCTACGGAAGATGGAAGCGGCGCAAGCCAACCTCGCCCGCTTAAATGACGTCGTCACGGAACTCGAACGAAGCGTGAACTCCTTAGAGCGCCAAGCTCAGAAGGCATCTCAGTACAAAAAATACAAAGAAGAACTTCTCGATAAAGAAATGACCTGGGGTCGTCGGAAAAATCGCGTCCTGCGTGCGCGATTGGATGATCTTCGCGGTCGACGCGAAACTCTCGAACTCGATTTGACCAGTCTGCGCGCGGAACTCTCGACTGAAGAACTGTCGAGCGAGACCGACCGAATCGAGCAACTCACGCTGTCTAAAATGACCGAAGAGCTCGGTGCGCGCATCACGGAAAAATCAGCGAACCTGACGCGCGCTCAAGCGGCTCTGGATTTGTCCCGAAGGCGCCAATCCGATCTTTCCACGCAGCTAGAAGCACTGACTGCGGAAAAGGCGGACCTTGAAACCGCGATCGCCGGCGAACGTGAAAAAATTTCGGGGCTGACCTCTGAGAATGAAAACGCGGCCGAAGAATTCGAAGCTTCCGCAGCTCGAGTATCTGACTTAGACGACGAAGTTCGAATCGCCCGGGCGCAGACCGAAGATGCGCGCCGATCGCTCGAGTCCGCTAAACGTGATTTGATGAGCGGGATTGCAAAGGCATCCGACCTAAACTCACGGATTGCCGCGCTCGAATCGAAGATCGAATCTACCCAAGCCCAGGTCGAACGCCTCGCCGTCCAGGCTTCGAGCCTCGGTGAAAAAACTGAAATCGCGGTCGCCGAAAGCGATCGAGTGAATGAAGAAGCAGAGATTGCCCGAGAGAAGAAAACCTCGCTCCAATCGGAGTCTCGCTCCGCCGCTTCAGCACTGGACGCAAAAGAACAAGAACTCCGTGCAAAGCGACGCCAATCCGAAGAAGCCAACCGACTCCTTCTGAAACAAAAAGCCAAGCTTCAATCTTTAGAAGAATTAGCCGCTTCGCTCGAAGGTTATAGCGATGGCCCCCGCTCCGTTCTGGACTGGGCGAAGGAAAATGGAAAAGAATCGGCTCTCCGTACTTTAGCGGAAGGTCTCGACATCCAAGCAGGGTTCGAATCCGCACTCGAAGGTTTCCTGGAAGGAAAACTTGAAGCCCTCGTCAGCGAAGATGTCGACACTGCGATTCAAGCACTCCGGGCGTTAGGGACCCACTCCCAGGGAAGAGCGGGAATTCTCGTTTCTTCAGCAGCCCCTGAGAAGCCTTCACATTCTGCCGTTCAAACTCTGAAGGAACACGGATTCACAGTGCTCGGACCTCTGTCCGATTTTATTCAGACCAATGACAAATTAGCGAAAAATACCGCGGCATCCGTTTTGGCCGTGCTCAGCCAGGCGATCGTCGTTGAAGACCTTTCACCCCTCGCCTCCTTTCTGAAATCGAACTCGCTTTCGCTACTCGGCGGCGTTTCGATTGTCGCTCGAGACGGAAGTGCCATCGATCGGGACGGCATCCTTCGCGGAGGCGCGGTTTCGAATGATCGTTCGGCTTCTTTGCTTGGACGAAAGAAGTCCATTGAAGATCTGACCGTCGAAGTGACGACGCTCGAAGCGACCTACGCTCAGATAGAAGAAGAGATGCAAGCCCTCAGCGAAGCAAACGAACTGGATAAGGGCCGACTCGCCTCCATTCGAATGGACCTCCAAGCCGCAGAAATCGAGTCCGCAAAAATCGAACGTGATGTCGAGAGTGCAAATCGGCAGCGCCGAGACCTCGAAGGACAAGCATCGACGATCGACGGTGAACTGGATCGTCTGAAGTCGGACGCAAGTCGCGCGGCAACTGAGAAGGAAGAGTCTTCAGCCGAAATGACGGCGATTGCTGAGAATCGCTCCACGCTTGAAGAGAAAATTTTAAGCGGCGAAGATCGCTACGCAGAACTTGAAGTGGCGTTCCGTGAGCAAGAAGCTGCTCTCCAACTTCTTAGAATTCAAGAAGCTGGGCTGAAGGAACGAGCTCACTCTGTACGACGCGAGCTCGAGGCGGGGCTCGGCCTCATCCGCGACCGCGAACGTCGCTTAAACGACGTCACTCGACAACTCGACCGCGCACAGTCAGAAAATGAAGAACACACCGGTGGCGACGAGGACTTCATCACGAAAATCGAGGACCTCACCCGAGAGCTTTCCGAACAGCGCGAAGAATTTTCGATGCTACGAGACCGCCTCGAAGTGATCTCTGAGAAAGTCGGCGGTTCCCTCTCCCGAACCAAGGAACTCCACTCTGAAGGGGATTCTAAGACCCACGCGGCAAACCAGTTCGCCCTGGATATCGAACGCTTAACGGCCGACCTCTCTCACCTCATCCAAAACTTGGAAGAGAAATACGGGCCCGGCTGCATCGACGCAGTGGCGCTGTCTCCGATTCAAGAAGAGATGAACGATCCAGTGGTCACTCTCGAGATGTCTTCAGAAGAGGAGCAAATTCTTTCTGAAGAAGTGGAGCGACTCCGCGAGCGCATTCGTCGTCTCGGCGACGTCAATCCAACTGCGGTCGAAGAATACGACGAGAAGAAAAAACGCTTCGACTACTTAAACACGGAAAAAAGCGATCTGCTGAAGTCGATCGAAGACTTGAACGAAGCAATCGAACACATCAACAAAACCTCGGAAGAACGCTTCCAAAAAGCGTTCGAAGCGATTCGCGACCGATTTGAGCGCCTTTTCCCAATTATTTTCGGAGGCGGCCAAGCGAAACTTTCACTCGTTTACCCTGAAGGTTCCGAGGATATTCTTGAAGCGGGAATTGATATCCTTGCTCAGCCTCCGGGTAAAAAGGTCGTCAACATCGGACTTCTGTCCGGAGGCGAGAAGGCCTTAACCGCCGTCTCACTCATTTTCGCGATCTTCATGGTGAAGCCTTCACCATTCTGTATCCTTGACGAAGTGGACGCCCCGCTGGACGACGCAAACATCGGAAAATTTAACGCGCTCCTACGTGAAATGTCTTCGAAGTCCCAGTTCATTATCATCACCCACAACAAGAAGACGATGGAGCTGAATGACACTCTTTACGGCGTAACGATGGAAGAGCCAGGAGTGTCTAAAATGGTATCGATCGAAATGCACTGATCTGGGACTTCCCCAGCGGCACGAAACTTTCATTATAGAGGCGATGCCACCCTTTGGGTAAGGCATCGCCTCTTTTTTCAATATGCTTCTTACCGAAAAAATAATTAACGCAACGCGGTTTTACCAATCGACCGAAAACGCTCTACAATCTTCACTATGGAACCTCCCAGTTTAATTCCTTCCGACCGCTCCCGTCACTTTGCGATTCTCGTGGCGGCCGGTTTCCTTTTTCTCCAGCTCTTCGCTGATCAAACGATTGCGACGGAAAAAAAATTCCAAGTTTTTTCCGCACACGAAAAGGCGAAAACCAAGCCAGCACTAAAGCCGGTCATCGTTCCTGACGAACTGGCAGTGATTGAAAGAAAATATGTCGCCGCTAAAACTCTGCAGGCGGATTTCGCGCAGAAGGACGACATCAAACTCACGGGTACTCAGAAAGTAGCGAGTGGGGTTTTGATGATTCGACATCCAAATCAGTTTCGTTGGGAAACCTTAAAGCCCGATAAAAACTTGCTCGTTTCAGACGGAAGTAAATTTTGGTTTTACACGCCTCCGTTCGAAGCCGGGGAACGCGGTCAAGTCATCGAGCGCAAGACCTCCGAAGTTCAATCAGAACTCGCAAATCACGTTCTTTCGGGAGCATTCTCGAAAATGCATGGCGTGGAAATCACGAAACTGTCTTCCCGTCGTTTCAAACTGATTCCTGCGGAAGGCGTCGCCGGGACAGTGAAGTCTGCTGAAATCGAGATTGATCCCGCTAAGGGGGTCATCGAAAAGCTGACTCTCGAACACACTGGAGGAAATCACTCGGCGATCACTCTCTCGAATGTGACTTTGGGTTCGAAAATGGCGGACGCTTTTTTCCATTTCGCCACCCCACCCGCAACAGACGTTATCCGCGAATAAATCCCTATTTATTAGCAGTTTCGGATTTTCTCCAGTAGCTCTAATCCATGGCAACACCTTCGCTTTGGATCACGTTGATCGGTTGGGCTACGAAAGCCGTTTTGATTCTGCTGGCAGGACTTTCTATTTGGTCCATTTCGATTCTCATCGATCGCCGCCGCAGGTTCGCAAATGTGATGGGTAAGCCGGACGCTCAGCGTGCAAAAGAGTTGCTCCGCGCTGGTGATCGGCCCGGAATTCTCAAATGGGCGGAAGGAAACGATTCGCTGCAAGCGAGCTCCATACGTGAAGTTCTGCAGGCTCCCCAGTCAGCCGACGCCATTGCCTACGCGCAGAAGGCTTATCTAGCCGATCGCCGTTCAGATTTATCTCGGGGTTTACCTGTGCTGGCGACCCTCGGCTCGAATGCCCCTTTCATCGGCCTCTTCGGAACGGTACTCGGAATTATCCAATCATTTGCTGCACTCGCCACTTCCAACGGCGCAATGAACCAGGTCATCGCTTCGCTCGCCGAGGCCCTCACCGCAACCGCAGCGGGGCTGTTCGTCGCTATCCCGGCTACGATCGGGTACAATGTTTACACTCAAAAAATCAGAGCCGCCGTCAACGAAAGCGAATCCCTTCGCGATCTCTACCTTTCCCGTTTTGTTTTTAAGGATTCCCGCTAATGGCGGCAAATCTTCCGTCCGCCAGCGATGAGGATTCCCTGATTTCAGACATTAACATTACCCCGTTCGTCGATGTAGTCCTGGTATTACTCGTCATTTTTATCGTCACCGCTCCCGCATTGGTGAAAGACACCATCGGGCTGAAATTACCTAAAGCGGCGAGTGCGGATGGCTCTGCCGTAGAAACGCTCGGCATCGCCGTTACCCGTCAGGGGCAGATTCTGCTGAATGGAGTAATGGCGACCGAGGAAAACGTGAGAGACGCGGTGAAACTTGCGCTCTCAAAAAATCCGGACGCGCAGGCCATCATCGCCGCTGACGGAGAATCCCGTCATGCCGACGTGGTCCGCGCAATCGATCTCATTAAACGTTCGGGCATGAATCGTTTTGCCCTGCAGATTGAGAAAGAAAAGCCGTGAACTGGGCTGAGTCCTATGGCGTGCAAGATGCGCGTTCGTGGAAAATTTCCCTGACCGTACACCTCGTGTTCGCAGGATTAATCGGAATGGGCCTGATTACTCGGCCGGAAAAAGACACGATCGATTTCGAAGTGTATGAGCAGCCGAAAGTTGCGGCCCAAGCTGCCATCCAACTTTCTAAACCGATTCCCCCGAAAGTCCGCGCACCCGAGAAAAAAGCCGTGTTCGGCATCTCTCGCAACGCCATCCTAGACCCGAGCACCGACCCGACTTCCGCAAAGGTAAAATTAGGAAACACTGTTGCGAAAACTCCCGACACCATAAAACTTGCGGCCGATGATGCCGACCAGATTCCGATACCCGTCGAAGAATACCTCGTGTCTGCTATGCCGGTTCTCGAGAATGAGTTTCGAGTTCCCTATCCACCGGAAGCGAGGAAAGCCGGCGTTCAAGGACGAGTCGTGATGGACCTCCTCATCGACGGAACCGGTCGGGTGCGAACCGCATCCCTCGTTGAAGGGCCAGGCTTCGGATTAAACGAGGCGGCAATACAGGCCATTCGAAATTTCAAATTCAAGCCCGCCACGGTCCAAGATAAACCCGTCGCGGTGAAAATCCGCTATGCCTATCAGTTCGTATTGGAGCGCTGATGTTTTTCTTTCTTTCTCTTTATTTCTTCAGCTCATTCCCTGTTTTCGCGGCTGAACCGGTGGCTTCGGAATCTTCGACCCATCCACTCGTGACCATCGAAGGCACTTTGCTGGAAAAGGGGACGAAAAAGCCGCTTGCCGACCAAAACGTCTACATTCTTCCATCGACAAACAAAGGAATATCCGACGCCGAAGGCCACTTCCGGATCGAGGGCGTTCCCGAAGGCTCATTCCGAATCGTCGTGAACGTCTCAGGCTATGAGCGACTCGAAGAAGAAGACTTCCAAGAATTCGGAGCGCCAGCGAGACTCCGCACTCTTTACCTCCCTCGAGTTTCCTACCAAATCTACGAAACCACAATTTACGGGAAAGAAAATAAGCGCGACGATTCGACCCGTTCAATCAAAGCCTCCGTCGCCATGAAACTTCCTGGCGCAAACAACGACCCGATTAAAGCCGTCCAAAACCTTCCCGGAGTTTCGCGCGCCGCAGGCTTTAGTTCCCAAGTCATCATTCAAGGAGCCGCCCCCCAAGACACGCGTTACACGATCGACGGACACGAAGTTCCCATCATTTTCCACTTCGGGGGATTTTCGTCCGTGATTCTTCCGGAATCTCTGGACCGAGTCGATTACCTCTCTGCGGGATACGGCGTCGAATACGGTCGCGCGATGGGCGGTCTCGTCGGAGCTTGGACGAAAAAGCCTGAACGACAGCGATTCAAAGGCTTCGTTTACGCCGATGTGATCAATGCAGGAGCGGCCATCGAAACACCCATTGGCGAAAGCGGCTCGCTCATGGTCGGGGTTCGAAGGAGTTACATCGGGAACGTCTTAAAAGCGGTTGCGAAAGAGAAAGAGGATAGTGACTTTTCCCTCACCGCGGCTCCTACCTTTCAAGATTTCACGCTGGTCTACGATCAGCCGCTTTCTCCGAAAGATGACTTTCGATTCGACGCGGTCGCGTCTCAGGACAGTTTCGATTTCGTTTTGAAAAAGCCACCCGAGAATGACCCAAACCTGCGCGGAAATTTTCAAAGTCAAACTTCGTTCATTCGATTCATTCCCCAGTGGACCCACCGTCATAGCGACCGAACGACGTCTCGGTTTTCGCTCGGACTCGGACGCGACTGGATTAAATTTGTTCTCGATGATCAATTTTTTCGCCTCGCAAGCTACTCGATTACGAACCGAATCGAAGTCGAGCAGAAATGGAGTGAGGCATTCTCGAGCTATTTCGGAATCGATAATAACTTCAGCTGGGCTACGGTCTCACTCGTTCTCCCCGATTTTTATAATTCAGGCGGGGTCTCAAATCCCACGGCTACCGCAAAGCAACTTCGAGTAAACGCGGCTGGCAGCTATCATAAACTCGGCGCCTACTGGAATAATGACGTAAAAATTTCTCCCCTTTGGTCCATCAAACCTGGAATTCGGTTTGATTACTTCACGGCCGTGAACGAAGGGGCAGTTGCGCCTCGATTCGCGATCAAACGCGAACTCTCTTCGTTTAGTTCGCTCAGATTAGCAACCGGCCTTTATTACCAGCCCCCCCGCGAACAAGAGTCAAATTCCGAAATTGGTAATCCTGATTTAAAGGCGCCTCGGTCGGTTCACCTCGCCCTCACCTACGAGCGAGACTTTCGCGAAGGCGCGTCGAATGGATGGACATTCCAAGGAGGCCCCTTCGCGCGACTCTTCGATCGACTGATTATTCCATCCACCGCGCTCATCGATAAGAATGGAGTCGCATCGCCTGAGAACTATAACAATGAAGGCCGCGGCAGGTCTGTCGGATTAGAGGCGCTCCTCCGATTCGACGCGAATCCCTGGAACGGTTGGCTTTCCTACACCCTCTCTCGCAGCACGCGGCGAGAGCCGGGCCAGGCTTGGTTTGCCTCTCCTTACGACCAAACTCATAATATCAATCTCATCGTGGGTCGCGATCTCCCGAGGAACTGGCGCGTGGCCGGACGCTTTCGACTCGTGACGGGAAATCCCCTGACTCCGGTCACGGGTTCAGTATTTGATTCCGATAACGACGCCTACATCCCCGTCCGAGGACCTTTTTACAGCGACCGGATCAACTCATTTTATCAACTCGACATTCGTGCCGACAAAAAATGGATTTACGAAAAGATAATCATCACCGCCTACGTGGATGTTCAAAACATCACTAATCACGCAAACGTCGAAAGCGTGAGCTACGCTTACGACTACTCCAAAAGAGCGGACGTTAAAGGGTTGCCCATTATCCCGTCTATCGGACTTAAAGGAGAGTTTTGAGTGCGAGTCTATTTATTTTCGGTCTTAAGTTCCGCGCTCCTGTTTTTCTCAGGTTGTGGCAGCGATGACCTCCCTGATTATTTTCTACTCGATCGCTTGCGTGTCGTCGCGGCAACGACTGCAACTTCTGCTGCAGAGTTTTCTCCGGGAGATTCCGTGAATCTTTCCTTTCACCTGATCGATCCATTAGGGCGGGGGCGCTCCCTTTTTTATTCGATGGTCAGGTGCGTGGACCCCGGCGTGAGTCTCGGCGCTTATCCTTCCTGCGCAGGAAACCCAACCGTGACCGCGGCGGTTACCGGAACGTTTGTGCCTGGAAGTGCGGCGACGAACCATTACGGAGTGCTCGCCGCTCCTGCTTTCACTCTACCCTCGGCTGCGGTCGTGTACCTCGACCCTCGTTCTGGATCGTCGCGCTCGGCCGTCGACCAATTCAACGGAGTCGGTTACCTCGTCGTTCTCACTCTGACGGCATCTCCCACCGAGACCCTCACCACTTTTAAGCGAGTGATTGTTTCCAGCAAACCCACGAAGAATAATAACCCCACTTTTGCTTCCCCAGCGTTGCTCATGAACGGCGCTGACGCTTCTTCCGTCTCTCTCACCGCGGCCCCCGTCTCCCTCCGCGAGCAGCTCAGTAGCGGAAGCACTGAATCCTACTCGGTCGCAAATGCTGACGGAAGCTTCAGCCCGGCTACTGAATCACTGACGGTGAGCTGGCTCGTGACATCCGGAGAAATGCGCGTCTCCCGCACTGACCCGGGCACGGAGAATAAACACACTCCGGCGAATCCACTGCCTGCAGTAACGAGTTATCTGCTGATCGCGCGCGACGACCGGGGCGGCTCGACCGTTTATTCCCTACAAAAGCCGTAAATCCGAGGACTTAGGAGTGGAATCGATGCGCCAAAGGTCGTTTTAAATACCCTCCGCCGATTTAAGCGCCAAGCAAGGGGTTAGAAGTAGGATTCCCTTGCCCGATACCCCCTTTCTCATTTATACACATCGGGTCAAACCCATTTTAGCCGCGATCGGCTTTTTGAAAAGGATGCCCGCACCGTATGCCTTCTTTCGATGTGTCTTCTGAAATGAACTGGCAGGAACTCGACAACGCCGTGAACCAGGCGTCGAAAGAACTCCTCGCACGCTATGACTTCAAGGGCGTGAAAACTGAAATGAAAGTCGATCCGAAAGCAAAGACGCTCACCTTGTGGGTCAGTGAAGAAGACAAACTCGATGCGATGAAAGACATCCTGAAATCCAAGCTCATCAAGCGCGGCATCTCGCTCATGGCATTCGAATACAAAGATAAAGAACCGGCTTTCGGTGGCAGCGTCCGCCAACTCGTTGTTCTGACCGCGGGAATTTCAAAGGAAAAAGGCAAAGACATCGTCGCTTCGATTAAAGATTCGAAACTCAAAGTGCAGGCGCAGATTCAAGACGAGCAGGTGCGCGTAACGGGTAAAAATCGCGATGACCTCCAAGCCGCTATTTCTCACCTCCGCGGCCAAGCCGATAAATTACAAGTCCCTATGGAATTCGGAAACTTCCGAGATTGAGAACCCAATGAGTTTAGAAGTCGCCACGTCCTCCAGCCTCGCCTCCGCAGCTGCGCCGAAATCGCCGGTTTATTTCGTTTCGCTCGGATGCCCGAAAAATTTAGTCGACTCCCAAGTGATGCTCGGCATGCTCACGAAAGATCGCTACTCGATCACCCAGAATCCGGAAGACGCCGAAGTGATCATCGTGAACACTTGTTCGTTCATTGAGGCTTCAAAAGAAGAATCCATTGAGACGATTCTAGAAATGTCAGATTATAAAGAATCTGCGAAGTGCAAAGTACTAGTGGCTTCGGGCTGCTTACCACAGCGCTATCATAAGCAGTTAGAAGCGGAGATGCCGGAAGTCGACATGTTCATCGGCACGGGTCAGTACCACCGCATCACCGAACTCTTGGACGCGCACGGGAAGGCAGTCGAACTTGGTGCCCCTTTGCCGAAAAGATCTTACATCGACCAACCTGCTTTCATTCATACCGAGAAGCACCACCGCGTGCACACCGGCCCGATCTACTCGGCTTTTCTGAAATTGTCCGAAGGATGTAATCGACGTTGTGCTTTCTGCATCATCCCGACTCTGCGTGGAAACGTGCGGTCGCGCGGAATCGCGTCGCTCGTCGAAGAAGCGCGTGGCTTAGCAGAACGCGGCGTCCGCGAACTCAACTTGGTCGCCCAGGATCTCACTCACTACGGAATCGATGGCAAGTACGAGGAGAAGCTTGAAATGCTTCTTCCGGAGCTCTGCAAGATCGAAGGCATCGAGTGGATCCGACTTCATTATGTTTATCCGGACGAATTTTCTGACGAACTGATCGACGTGATCGCACGGGAACCGAAAATCGTTAAATACCTTGATATGCCGATCCAGCACACGAACGACCGAGTGCTGCGATCGATGAACCGTCGGTTGACGAAGGAGAAACTCTTCGCCCTGATCGACAAACTCCGCGCGAAAATTCCAGAAATGGTTTTCCGCTCCTCCGTCATCGTGGCATTTCCAGGCGAAACGGAAGAAGAGTTTCAAGAGCTCGCAAACGATATGGAACGCCTCCAGCTCGATTACGTGGGAGTGTTCCGCTTCTCAAAAGAAGAAGGAACAAAGGCCGGTACGATGGATGGCCAAATTCATGCTTCGACAAAAAGACGTCGCGCTAAGATTCTCACCGAAATTTTACAAAAGCAGTCGCTTGCTCGGAATGAAAAATACGTCGGCAAGAAAGTCTCGATCCTCCTCGAAGGCTCGAGCGAAGAGACGGAGCTTCTGCTTCAGGGCCGGATGCCGACCCAAGCCGCCGAAATCGATGGCCGCGTTTTGGTAAATGATGTGAGTTACCTCGGTTTCGAAGCAGAAGATCTCCGCCCAGGTGACTTCATCGAAGTCGAAATCGTCGAAGCGATGCCCCACGATCTCGTGGGAAAGGCACTTCGCATCCTTTCTCGTGGTATGACGATCCAAGTGGCTACCGAAGCTGGATTAAGAACGACAATCCCAATGGAGCGACCGGACGCTCGTGCGGCGGCTGCACAATGAATGACGAAAATTTTATGATTAATTCGAAATCCCTGCGCGAATTGCTTGCTGAACGCGGCGATAAAATCACCCTGCTTGATGTTCGCGAACCCGAAGAATTCGAAGAAGATCACCTGCCGGGATGTAAGCTGATTCCGCTGGGGGACTTGATGTCGCGCGCGAACCGTGAACTCGATCCGGATGCGGAAATCGTAATCTACTGTGCTCACGGAGTGCGTTCCATGCACGCCCTCATGGGCCTTCGGTCACTCGGGTATGAAAAGCTTCGGTCGCTAGAGGGCGGTCTCAGTGCCTACCGAGAAGAAGCCTGATCTTTCTGCGTCTGAAATTGAAGCTCTTTTAGCGGAGATTCGCGCGGTAGGTTTTCCTTTGGTAGGGGTGGTGGATCTCGACCTCGCGGAAGCAGTTTTCGCCGAGCATTCTGCTTACTATGCGGAATGGATCGCGGCGGGATATCAAGGTGATATGGGCTACCTGGTCCGAGGTGCCGAGCGCCGGGGAAACCCTCGGTTGGTTTTTCCCACTGCGAAATCTGTTTTGGTCGCAGCGATTCCTTATCGCCGGAATCGCGACTCGGATCCGGATTCAAAGTCACTTTCCGGTTTAAACACCGAGCCTCAGTACGCGCGCTATTTAGAGGGACCGGACTATCACACTCACCTTCCGGAACTGCTGAAGACTGCATTGGAAAAATGGAAAGCGGAGAATTTCGCATCAACCTGCAAAAAATCGGCTCCCACTTTAGAAGCGGCGGCCCTTCCGCATTGGAAAATTTGCGTGGACACAAGCGCAGTGCTCGAGAAATCTTGGGCGGCGATTACCGGAATTGGATGGATCGGTAAGAACACGCTGCTCATCCATCCTCAGCTTGGGAGCTACCTTTTTCTGGCGGTCGTTTTGCTCGACCAATCGACCGGACGGGCCCCAGTACTTCTTCCGAATTACTGCGGAAACTGCACTCGCTGCCTCACTGCTTGTCCCACTGCTGCGTTCGCCGGACCAGGCCTACTCGATTCACGTAAATGCATCTCGTACCTCACACTAGAGAAACGCGGGCCTTGGTCGCCCGAAACGGAATCCCTCTCGCCACTCATGGGAACTTGGATCGCGGGATGCGATGTTTGTCAGGAGGTCTGCCCCTACAATTCCAAACCCATTAAACTCCCGGAGACCTGGCCGGCGGCTGCACGCGATTCGGCATTGGTTTCTGACTGGAATGTTCTTTCGGCGGAGGATGAAACCACATACCGAGAACGCTCAAAACCCTCGGCCCTCAGTCGAATCAAGTACTCAGACATGCAGCGAAACATTCAGAACGCCAAAGCGAACCTCGATCGGAAAATTTAAGCCTCCCCAATCGGAGCGATTTCATCCCGCTTCGCAAGGCTCGCCATCATCGCACCTAAGGAAAAGAGTCCCGCAACCATGAGCGAGAAGTGAAACGATTTCACGAAATCTCCCGTCTCTGTGTGGCGCCATGAAAAAAGTTTTGCCGCTAGGCCGGTGCCGGTCACTAAGCCGAGATTTCGAATCGTGGCCATGAGTGCGGAAGCGAGCCCGAGCTTATCTGCCGGAATCGAGCTCATGAGAGCGACATTATTCGGTGATTGGAAAAGCCCTGATGAAAGCCCGATGGCGAGTAATGCAATCACGACTCGAGTTTGAGTCGTCGTTTCGCTAAGCCCGTGCCCCGGAGTACCGGACATGAAGAGTAAAGTCGTCGCGGCGATCAGTGCCCCGAGCGCACAGAGGTACCGAGTCCCGATCCGATCGGAAAGATGGCCAGAAATCGGCGCAATGACGAAAACCGTGAGGGGAATGGCACTCATTAAAAATCCGGCATGTTCCGGATCGAAAGAAAGCACTTCTTCTAGGTAAAAGGGCATCAGGACCAGAAGCGACGAGTAGGAAACGAAATTCAGAAAATTCGCCAGATTCGCAGCCCAAAAAGTTCTGATCTTAAAAAGTGAAAAATCCAGGATCGGTTCGGGGACCTGTTTTTGGATCGTGTAGAAAATCCATGAGGTTCCCGCGAGTGCAATTCCGAGGAGCCACCGAGGTAGGAAGATCGGTTTGCTATCGGCGATCGTAAAATTCGGGGGATCGACGAATAGGATAAAAAGCAAAAGGACCAGCATTTGAAGAAATGCCCCGCCCCAGTCAAATGGACCATGCTGCTTTTTGCTTTCCATTGGGTCGAGATTTCGCCCCGCAAAAACGAATCCCAAGAGCCCGATCGGAATATTCACGAGAAAGATCGATCGCCAGCCTAGGCTTCCGATTAAAGCTCCGCCGACGCTGGGACCCGACACAAGCCCCGTACTGACGACCATCGATAAAATCCCCAGCGCCTTGCCGCGACTTCCATGAGCGAAAGTTTGGGTAACGATGGCAGGCCCGTTCGACATTAACATCGAGGCGCCGAGGCCCTGGAAAATTCTCGCGAGAATCAGGTGCTGTAAAGTAGTTGAGAAACCGCAAAGGAGAGACCCAATAGTGAAAACGATGAAGCCCCACTGAAACACGCGTTTTCGGCCATAGAGATCCGAGAAACGGCCGAACGGTAGAAGCGTGCAAGTGATCGTCAGCAAGTAAACGACGATCACCCATTTAATGGAACGCAGGTCCGTATGCAGAACCTTCGTCAGCGTCGGCAATGCGATATTCACGATGCTTGAATCAAGCGTTGCCATGAAGGTGCCGCACGCTACCGTGGCGAGCACCCTGCCTTTTTTCGACATGAACCCCAGTCTAACAAAGCGCCATCCAGCGTCAATCCGAGATCCTAACCGGCAGACTTTTCAGGGCGATTTTCGCCCCTCGACGGATTTCAGGTCACATGCGATGACTGAGGCATGAAATCTTCAAGCGAACTGGCCGTCCTCTCCCAGGAATTCCGCATCCAAATCATCGATATGCTCACCGAAGCGAAGTCCGGACATCCCGGGGGCAGTCTCTCGATGATCGACCTTCTCACGGGCTTATGGTTTTCCACGATGCGTGGCGTAGAGTCTGCAAAAAATCTGGCGGCTGATCGCGACCATTTCATCCTCTCTAAAGGGCATGGCGTTCCCGCACTCTACGCGATTTTGGCGAAAAAAGGATTCATCGACGTCGAAGAACTCATGACGCTGCGTAAAACCGGAAGCCGCCTCCAAGGACACCCCGACCGTGTCCGGATGCCGATCGTTGAAGCTTCTACCGGCTCACTCGGCCAGGGCCTTTCCGTCGCGCAGGGAATGGCGATGGCGTTGAAAATGGACGGAAAACCTGGACGCGTTTTTTGCGTTCTGGGTGATGGAGAAATTCAAGAAGGACAAATCTGGGAATCTGCTTTATCCGCACCGAAATTCGGCCTCTCAAACCTCTGCGCGATCTTAGACGCAAACGGTGGCCAGATCGACGGCCCCGTTTCAGAAGTGATGCCGCTCGAACCGCTTCGCGCTAAGTGGGAAAGCTTCGGATGGCATGTGCTCGAAATTGACGGCCATGATTTCGATGCGATTCGCGCGGCCTACTCGGAGTTTGATCGCCTCTCAGCCGAAAAAGGGAAGAAGCCCGTATTCATCATCGCGCGAACTGTGAAAGGAAAAGGCGTCTCTTTCATGGAAAACCAAATCGGCTGGCATGGCGTCGTTCCTAAAATCGAGGAGCGTGACCGCGCTCGCGGAGAGCTGAACACCAAATTATCTGAACTCAGAAAACTTTCTTCCCCTCTGAAAGGTGGAAACTAAGATGTCGAAATCCACACGCCAAGCTTTTGGTGAATCACTCGCAGCATGGGGCGAGAAGAATAAACAAATCGTCGTCCTCGATGCAGACCTTGCGAAGTCGACTAAGTCCGAAATTTTCGCAAAGAAATTTCCGGAACGGTTTTTTGAAATGGGAATTTCCGAAGCAAATATGATCGGAGCCGCTGCGGGACTTTCGTTCAGCGGAAAACTTCCGTTTCTCTGTAGCTTCGGCGCATTCATCACGGGCCGCTACGACACGATTCGTCTCTCGGTGGCGTATTCTGGCGCAAATGTTCGCCTCATCGGCACTCACGCCGGCGTCGGTATCGGCGATGATGGGCACTCCCAAATGGGACTGGAAGACATCACTCTGATGCGCGCTCTTCCGACGATGGGGGTTTTCCAACCGATGGATGCGCGCGAGACCGAACTCATCATGGATTATCTCGTGGAGAAGTGGGTCGGGCCTGCCTATGTTCGCCTCACTCGCCAGAACCTTCCCGATCTCATGGCCGTATCCGCGAAAACGGGCGCGAAATGGGAAGCCGGAAAAATTCTGAAGATCCGCGAAGCCGTCGCTGGAAAGAAGAAGATCGTGGCTTTCGGAAGCGGCGCGGGAACTGCGGAAGCGGTGAAAGCGGCCGATCTTTTAGACGCCGAGGGAAGCCCTTTCTCGATTGCGGTTTATAACGTTCACAGCTTGAAGCCTTTTGACGAAGCGGGTGTGATTGCAGTTTCGGTCGATGCTGAACGAGTGATCACGGTCGAAGACCATTCGGTAATCGGTGGACTCGGGAGTTGCGTCGCGGAAACCCTTGCTGGGCTCGATCGTCATCCGAGGCTTGTGAAGTATGGTGTTCAGGATCTTTTCGGAGAATCCGGAGAAGCCGATGAGCTCTACGATCTTCATGGCATTTCCGCGAAAGCGATCGTCGCAAGTCTGCAGCGGTAAATTTAATGAAGGCGTGGCGGATCGACCAGCACGGAGGAAATGAAGTCCTGAAGCGATGCGAAGTCGCTCCTGACGCTCTACCTCCGATGAGTGTTCGCGTTTCCGTAAAAGCGGTCGGGATGAATCACCTAGACGTTTGGGTGAGGAAGGGTGTTCCCGGACATTCGTTTCCGCTCCCCCTGACTCCGGGAACGGATAGTTCAGGGGTCATCTCAGAGTTCGGACCGGGGGCCCAAGCCGCCTTTCCAACGCTGCAGACAGGAAGCGGTGTTTTAGTCTCGCCTGGAATTTCCTGTGGCCACTGCGAAGCGTGTTTGAGCGGAGCCGACCCCCTCTGTACCACTTTCGGAATCTTAGGCGAAACGATGAACGGCGGCTGTTCAGACTCGCTTGTAGTCCCGGTCTCAAACCTCATCCCCCTACCGGATTCGCTCTCATTCGAAACGGCGGCCTCCATCGGCATTCCCTATCTGACGGCTTGGACGATGGTGGTTCGGAAAGCTGCGGTGAAACCCGGAGAGTGGGTGCTGATTCAGGCAGGAGGAAGCGGAGTTTCGATGGCCGCGATCCAAATTTGCAAACTCTTCGGCGCCACGGTCGTAACCACAGTCGGAAGTGACGAAAAGATTGAAAAAGCCAAAGCGATCGGCGCGGACTTCGTCATTCCTTACCGCCGAACGAAGTTTCGAGACGAGCTGAAGAAAATTTTGAAACTTCATGGAAAAAAAGGGGTCGAAGTCGCGATCGATCATGTCGGCGCAGACACTTTTTCCGAATCGATGCGAAGCCTTGCCTGGGGTGGAAGACTCGCCACTTGTGGCGCGACGAGTGGGAGTGAAATTTCACTCGACTTAAAGGCACTCTTCTTTAAAAATCTTTCTCTCCTAGGAACGACTATGGGTTCCAAAGGGGACCTGATTCGAATCGTCGAACTCGTCGCTCAGGGAAAATTAATTCCCATGATTGATCGCGTTTTACCTATGAGCGAGCTGCGAATAGCGATGGATTTATTGGAAACCCGAAAAGTTTTCGGAAAAATTGTACTAACGAACGAGGGTGAACGGGAATGACTAAAACGGATTGGAACTCGACGCTCTTTCCACTTTTTGTTTTCTTGGTCTCTGCAATGGCTCTCGCAGCCGTTCTCTCTTCGTGCGCGACTTCGAAAAGCCCGCCGGACGCTTCCGGCGAGAAGATCCGTGCGACACACCCAAAAATTCGTTCGGTCGCTAAGCCGAAATCTGTCTCCTCTGCTGAGTCGAAAAATTCATCAGAGGACGTTGGAAACTCCGAATCGGAAAAAGACTCAGAATCCGCACCCATTCCTTCTGACGTGACGGAAGTGAGCGCGCCTTTGCCTTCCACTGACCCGGAAATGGCATTCTTTTGCAGTTATCAGGCACTGATTACAAAATTTGAGGCTTATGGAAAGTCAGTGGCTGACGCTCGGCTAAAAGTGAAACACCTCTGCGCAGTTAAATTTGGCCCTTCCCATTGCATCGACGATGAGGACCTCCGATGCCATGAGACGAAAATCAAGTAAATGTGGGAACTCGGCCATCTCGGAATCGGGGCTAAAATTGCTGCTCCATTTTCGCGAAAACTTTCCTATGGATGGCTTTTGTTCGGGACGATTCTTCCCGACCTGATCGACAAGCCACTTTATTATGGCCTTTCCCTTTTTACCGGAAAAAGAGGCAGCGATCTCGGCTTCATTTCATGCACCCGTACCGTCGGGCACACCGGAATTCTTCTACTGACGATGGCTGCCGTCGCCTCGGTTAAAAAATCGAAGCGTCTCACGGCGGTCACTCTGGGGATGGCCACCCATCTTTTTCTCGACGGATTTCAAGATCTCTGGAGCCAAGTCGTCTCCGGGCTATCGGGGGAATCGTCACTCGCCATGGCTGCATTCTTCCCTTTTTACGGAGGAGAACTGAGCGCTCACTTCGGTACGATGCCTTTCGCAAATTTAGGGGAACACCTCAAAGCGGTAGGGCATCCTTTTCTTTTTCTGACCGAAGCGATCGGAGCGCTCTGTCTCGCCTTCGATTTTTGGAATAAAAAGCGTCAGCGTTTTTCTGTGTAACGGATCATGCGGGCAAATACCCAAAGCGGCCCGATTAAAGTCTGCATGATGTTTTGGTAAAAGGCCGGGTTCTTTTTTTCGTACTTCAGGTGACCGACGTACTGAGAGATCCAACCGATGACCTGAAGGATGATTTGGGCCTCTAAAGGCAGCGACCTTCCAATCAAATAGCAGCCAACAAGAACCAGAGAGAAAGGGAGAGCAAGCTTCCAATCCAAATAGAGATAATAAATCGATGCGAGAGCCCACATCACCCAGCCGAGGTCAGGCCGAAGAATCGATTCGTGAAAAGCTTCTGCGCCGAAGGTCACGCGGGAGAGGAGGCCTAAGAGGGAAATCACAATCAACGGAATGCCGATGTAATGCGTCACCTTATTGCCAGGGGTCTGGTGATATTGCATGTAATCCGCAAATCGGTGCGCGAGCTTGGGTGTCATAGGCTTTCATTTTCCCAAGCTTTACGTTGAGTGTCAATCAAGCGAAAGGATTAGCCCCCGAGTTGGCGAACGCCCTCGTACACCGATATTCCGACTGCGGTCGCGATGTTCAACGAACGCACTCGGGCGTCGAACATCGGAATGCGGACGCAATCCGCAGCGTATCGATTCAAAACCCAGTCAGGCAAACCCGCGGTTTCCTTTCCAAATATAAAATAAGTTCCTGGCGCAAATTCATGTTCGTAAATCGTTTTCCCCGCTTTTTTTGAAAGAAAAACTTTCGGGGCGTCTTTAGGTAAGGTTTGGAAAAACGATTCGACTGAAGGATGCATGACGACCTTTAAATGCTCCCAGTAATCGAGACCCGCGCGGCGAACCGCGGATTCAGAAACATCAAATCCCAGGGGTTCAACTAAGTGGAGAGTGCAGCCGCTCGCCAAACACAGTCTACCGATCGAGCCCGTATTTTGCGGAATTTCGGGTTCTACTAAAACAACGTGAAAATCATAGGCCATATCGAATCCGTCCTAGGGCCGCAAAGTATTCATCATGCGTGGATACGGGACTGTCTCACGAACGTGCGGAACTCCCGTCATCCATGCCACCGTTCGCTCAAGCCCCAGTCCGAAGCCCGAGTGAGGAACGGATCCATAACGGCGAAGGTCGAGATACCATTCGTAGTCTGCTTGGTTCAGTTCGTGTTCCTTAATTCGGCGCTGTAGGACTTCTGCGTTTTCTTCACGCTGGCCTCCGCCGATGATTTCCCCGTATCCATCCGGTGCAATCAGATCGCAACCGAACGCATATTTCCCAGTCGTAGTCGATGCATCGCCGAAATGCGTGTCCGACTGCTTGAAATAGAAAGCTTTGATTTGGGAAGGCATGTGGTGAACAAAAACGGGCTTGCCGAATTCTTCGCCGAGCGCCGCTTCGTGGGGAGCACCGAAATCTTCACCCCAAGGAATCGGAACGCCGCGCTTCTCTAAAATTTTCAGCGCTTCGTCGTAGCTGATCCGCGGAAACGGCCCTTTCAAAATTTCAAGCTTCGAAAGGTCACGCTCGAGGATCTGGAGTTCCTTCGCTCGGTTTTTTAGACAGCTCTGCGCGATGTGCTCAATCAGTCCCTCGCCGAGTTGCATGTTCTCTTCGAGCGTCATGAATGCGACTTCGGGTTCGATCATCCAAAACTCGGTCAAATGTTTCCGGGTGGCAGACTTCTCTGCGCGAAAGGTCGGTCCGAAGGTATAAACTTTTCCAAACGCCATCGCGCCGGTTTCACCATAGAGCTGGCCGGATTGGGTCAGAAATGCTTTCTCCTCAAAGTACGAAGTCGAAAACAGCGTCGAAGTTCCTTCACAAGAATTCGGAGTGAGAATCGGCGCATCGAACCGAACAAACCCGAGTTGATCGAAGTATTCCTGAATCGAACGGATAATTTCTGCGCGAACTCGGAGTGCCGCCCACTGGCGCTGGGAACGGATCCAGAGGTGCCGATGGTTCATTAAAAACTCGACGCCGTGTTCTTTTGGAGAAATCGGGTAGGGTTCCGCGACGCTCACGATTTTCAGGGACTTTACTCCCATTTCAAATCCGCCCGCGGAACGCCCCTCTTTTTTGATCACTCCGGTCACTTCGACCGAGGATTCCTGCGTGAGTTTTTCAAATTCTTCGAAAGCGGCATCATCGCATTCGCCTTTGAAGAGCACGCATTGCATGAGACCGGTTCCATCCCGCATCATCAGAAACTTAATTTTTCCAGATGAGCGTTTGTTATAAACCCACCCTTTCAGGGTGATGATCTGGCCTTCAAATTTTGCGGCGTCTTCAATGAAAAAACGATTAAAACTCATGAAAGAAATCCTCGACGTTTAGTGATTAATATTCAGCTGCGAAATGGGCCAGCGTCCGCACGTGCATGCCGCTTCCGCCTTTTTTCGGGTAATAAGGAATTTGTCCCATGTGGTTCGCCGTGTAGGCGATGTCCAGATGGCACCAAGGCATCCCTTTACGAATGAATTGCTTCAGAAAAATTCCGCCGCGGATCGTGCCGCCCATTCCGTCGTTTGCCGAGTTTTTCATATCGGCGACGTCGGATTTCAGGTCTTCGAAGTAGTCATCATAGAGCGGGAGTTCCCACGTACGCTCGAAAAATTCATTCGAGAGGCGATGCATTTCATCGATCAACCCACGATCATTGCCCATCAGCCCCGCGCAATGCTTACCCAGCGCCACGCCACAAGCACCGGTTAACGTGGCTGCGTTCACGATCACGTCAGGTTTAAAGTCGTGGGCGTAATCGAGCACATCGGCTAAAATCAGGCGGCCTTCGGCATCGGTATTGATAATTTCCACCGATTTTCCGGAGCGTGCGTAGACGACGCTGGATGGAACGACGGCATCACCCGATGGCATATTTTCCGTGAATGCGAGAATCGCAAGGACGCGGTTTTTCGTTTTCCGGCGCGCCGCTAGGAGAAGGGCCCCCATCATAGTCGCGGCGCCCGTCATATCGTGCTTCATGTCTTCCATTTTCAAGGAAGGCTTAATCGAGATTCCGCCGCTATCAAAAGTGACGCCCTTCCCGACCAACGCGACGGTTTTCTTCGCGCCTTTCGGGTTGTAATCCATGACAACGATTCGTCCTTCGCGGACCGAACCTTGGCCGACGGCCAAGAACAGACCCATCTTTTCTTTCGCGGCGTCTTTCTCAGTTAAGACTTTACAGCTGATTCCGTATTGGCGACCGAGGCGCTGAGCTTCGCGCGCGAAATATTCGGGAGTTCCGTAGTTTGCAGGTTCATTCGACCAATCTCGGGTCACGTTCATCGATTCTGCGACCATCGTCACATCTTTTAAGATGTCGGTGAGATTCGCTTTCATCGTTTTTGAGACGTAAGTGACTTTGGACGGTCCGACGGTTTCGTCAGGCTTTGCGTCGTTTTTATACTTATCAAATTTATACGCGGACATCGCGTAGCCTTCCGCAAAGGCGTGAACCATCTTCTCAGTATCTGGAAGGCCTTTCACTTCGGTGAGGGAGTCGAGAAGGATCTGGGCGGAGGAAACTTTATCCGCTGAAAGTTTCGCGAGCGTGTAAGCCCCGGCCTGACGAAGTTTCTCTTCGGTGATTTCAGCGACTGGGCCGATTCCCACAAGCGCAACACTGGTCGATCCGCCTTTGCCACCGAAGGCCACCAGCGCCACTTGGCCGATCTTTGCGGCGAAGGATTCCGTTTTCCGGAACTGCTCAACGAGCGCTGAATAAGGCCCCTTCGGTGCGAGGGGTTTTTTAGAACTGTCTTGGGCGACGAATACGACGTCGATGTCGGCCTTTTGGGGGGCGGTTTTCGCATCAAAGCGTGGAAGCTGAATCATGATGAAGAACTCCGTTTCTATTTATGAAATCGAACGATTCATCTAACATAGAGCAAAACCCATCCAAGCAACAACCGTCCTCGGAAAATCATGCTCAAGCGCTACCATCAAACCGTCGGAATCACGTTCAGAGCCATTGACGCATGCGTTATCGCCCTCGCATGGCTCAGTTCGTATTGGTTAAGATTTCACCTACCCCTCTTAGAAGTGACAAAAGGGTTCCCGAAATTCTCGACATACGCTGCTTTGACGCCCCTCATCGTCATCCTTTGGTCCGCCGTTTTCGCAGGATCTCGGCTTTATCAATCGCAGCGCATGCTCCGCCGCACCGCTGAAGCATTCGTCGTTCTGCGTGCCCATGTGTCCTCGATGATTCTTTTCATCGCCCTCACCTATCTTTTCGCGGAGTACAAATACTCGCGGGGAGTGATGCTTTATTTCGGCGTGGTCGGCGCAGTTTCTTTGATCGCTCTCCGACTGATCCTTAGGAACGTGCTGCGCAGTATTCGTCGGAAAGGGCATAACCTCCGTTTTGCGATCATTATCGGGGAGGGATCGGCGGTAGAAACCCTGATTTGGAAGCTGAAACGGTTTCCGGAAATCGGGATTTCGATTCAAGGCGTGATCACCCCCCCGGATTCCACCGCGGTCGAGATCCAAGGCGCTCCCGTGCTGGGTCACTTCGGCGCGATCGCCGAAATTCTCCGGAAAAATCTTCCCGACCAAATCCTGATTTCTTTGCCAAGAAAGTACGCAAATGAACTCGACCTGATTTTGCGGGAACTCAGAGAACAAACTGTCGACATCCAGCTTGTTCCGGACATTCAGGATTATGTCACGCTCGGTTGCGCGATTGAGGACTTCGATGGGCTTCCGATCGTGAAGTTGAACGACTCCCCGCTCGACGGCATCGGAATTTTCGCGAAGCGAGCGACTGACTTTATTTTGACGGCTATTGGTTTGCTCGTGATTTCCCCTTTGCTCGTCACGATTGCCGTCCTCGTAAAGATCACTTCCCGCGGTCCGATCTTTTACGGACAAGAACGGTGCGGAATCGATGGAAAGACTTTCCGAATGTGGAAGTTTCGTTCGATGAGAACCGACGCAGAAAAAGAAACCGGAGCCGTCTGGGCGACGAAGGATGATGAGCGGAGAACGCCGATGGGCTCGTTTCTGCGCGCCACTTCGATCGATGAACTTCCCCAACTCTGGAATGTGCTGCGTGGAGAAATGTCGCTGGTCGGGCCTAGGCCAGAACGTCCGATTTTTGTGGAGCGCTTCCGAAACGACATTCCCCTCTACATGCTCAGGCATAAGGTGAAAGCCGGAATTACAGGTTGGGCCCAAGTGAATGGGTGGAGAGGCGATACTTCTTTAGAAAGTCGCATCGAGTGTGATCTTTTCTACATTCGGAACTGGTCTTACTCCTTAGACCTTAAAATTCTCTGGATGACGCTTTGGAAGGGCTTCGTGAACAAGAATGCCTACTGACGCTAGAACGAACACCTCTCCTCGCAAGAAAGGGCTGAAGGCCCTTCTCCCGATCCGGGTCGATCTCTACATCATCACCGAAGTCCTCGGACCGTTCCTCGGAGGCGTGGTTTTCTTTTCATTCATTTTTCTGATGTTCCAAACCCTCCGACTCGCGGAAGCATTTATCGAACATGCAGTTCCGCTCGGCATCTTGATAAAGATGATCGGGCTCATGATCGTCTCTTTTCTACCGATGGCGCTCCCTTTGGCTTTTCTCATCGGACTTTTGGTCGCGTTCGGCCGACTTTCTTCCGATTCGGAACTCGTTGCCTTGAAAGCGAACGGGCTCAGTATCCACCGTCTTGCGCTTCCTGCGGTCATAGTCGGGCTGTTCGTTGCGGCTTTATCTCTCGGGCTAAACCTCGAGTGGGTTCCGGAAGCGAAAACCGAATTGAAGGTGACGCTGCTTCGACTCACGAACACGAAACCCATCGCGACGATTCGAGAGGGAACCTTCACCTCGGGATTTTTCGATCTTTTACTCTACGCAGAGAAGGTCGATCAAAACACCAACGAGATGCAGAACGTCTTCATCTACGACGAACGTGACCCGAAGAACCCTCTCGCAATCATTGCCCACTCTGGCGAAATCGTTCCGGTGAAGGTCGAATCGGATCTGGGTGCCTCGATTGCACTGCGGCTTTATGATGGCGATATCCACTCAAACGATATTCGCCAAGGGACTTATCAGAAGATGAGTTTCCGCGAGTATCAGGTCTACCTTCGCATCGACCCAGGCGCGAATACGATCGTGGGAAAGGCAACCATGCATCCCTACCACATTTTGAAGCGAGCGCTGACCGACGAGAAGGACGCAGCAAAGCTTCGGGAAGTAAAAACAGAGATCTACAAGCGGTGGTTCACCGCATTTGCACCGCTGATTTTTGTGATGATCGGAATCGGATTCGGTACCGTACGGGGACGGGCAGTGAGGTCTGGAGCAGCGATCACTACTCTCAGCATCATCGTCCCTTATTTCCTGATCCAGACGTTTTGCGAGAACCTCGCATACAGCGGAAAACTTCTCCCGCTCATCGCAACCCTCATTCCGAACGTCCTATTATTACTCGTCGGAGTGATCGGATATCGCAAGGCGACCTGGTAGCGAACTCCGTGCCATTCTGTCAGGAATCTGTCAGATTTTACGTATAATCCGCTGTTTAGCTTGGGGATAGATTCTAAAAATCGACAAAAACCCCGAAGAAAAGTGGGGTGTTGGGGATAACTTTTCGAGATGTTGTGTAAAACACGAGTTATACACAAATATCTTCATACATTTCATAAAGTTACGTGTTGTGGATAACTCGCCATTATCGTGGGGATAACTAATCGTCAGTTTTTACTCGGTGCCCGATGGCCCAGCGGGAAGCGTCAATTCCGGATCGACGGGATCTTCTGTAAGGGGTAGTGCTCGACCGGGTTTGAATTTTTCTTCAATCATTCCGCGAGCTTCTAACGGCCATACCGCAGTTGGATTGTTGTTGTACTCAAAAGCGTTCGCAGAGGAAGAGAGGATGCGACCCGCCCCAGAACCTTGGGCAACCGTGACTGCTTTTGCGTTTGAGGTCTGAAACCAAACCGATGTTTTACCGCGGAGGACTAAAATCTTCCCCATCTTCAAACGAAACTTCATCAATTGCTTTTCATCGCAACGGTAACGCACCCATGCGTCCGCTTTCGTCCGGAAAATGAGCCGGTACTTCACTTCCTTCACGGGGTAGTTTGCACCGGATTGGAGTTTGTCAGCGAGAAGATCCGCTTCTATCGCATTTGCCTCGGTTGGCTTTACGTCAGCCGGAACGGAGGAAGCGGAACTGACCGGACTCGGTGTGGGAAGGCGAGACGGGATCGGAGTCGCTTCGGG
>JACMQW010000004.1 GCA_014376785.1 Oligoflexia bacterium | reverse complement strand
TCGCTGCCTTAACTCCGATAGTAAGGCATTTAAGAACGCCGCCTCGCGGGGTGGTGTTTAATATGAACACTCTGCTTCGCGAATGCAGAAGCGAAGTCATACTCTATGTCGATGACGACATTATTCCGACATCAACCCTCGTTTCCGCACATTTGAAAAATTATTCAGAAAGAAATGCCGTCGCGGTTGCCGGCCGAGTCGAGCAGCCAAGCGGCGATCTACCGGCAAAATCGATTATTGAAGTGGGACAATTTCGTCGGTGGACCGGAAAAATGATTTTTCGGTTTAATGGCTTCGTTCGCCAGCCCTGTGTTTTTGCTCAAGGCGCAAACATGTCGTTTCTCCGTGAAGCCCTCCTTAGCGTTCAAGGTTTCGATGAAGGCTTTATCGGAAATGGCTATTTTTTTGAAAGTGAGGGGACTCTCCGAGTCGCGAATGCCTTTCCGGGACGCATGTTCTTCGATCCGGACGCATCACTGCAGCATCTAGCAGCACCGCGGGGAGGTGCACGAATACATGATCGCTCCTGGCACCACGCCTTCTATACCCACAACGCGATAAGACTCTTTCGACGCCATTGCCCCCCTCCGATCTTCGTCCTACTTGCACTTAAGCTATTCGGTATGACTCTATTTAAAGCGGCATTCAGGGGATCGTATCTAATCGCCATGCGCGGGACCTGCTATTTTTTCAAGGGTCTCACACAAAACGAGAAGCAAATTTCCGACGGGCTTAAACAGTATGGTTAGGAACAGGACATTAATCTATCGAATAGGATTACTCGTTTCTATTTATCTCATCACCTTTTGGAGCTTCACCTCTTCTTACGCTCCGGGCATGGACTCGATGACCTACGGAGCTCTTGCAAAACACATTCTATCTACGAACGACTGGGCAACCCTTCATTACACCGATCAAGCTTACGCGAATTTTTATCAGCATCCTCCGCTGGCGATCTGGATGATGGCATTAACCATGAAGATATTCGGGACCGGAGATTGGGTGCTACGACTGCTTCCTGCGGTAGTTTCCGGTATCGGAATCGTCGGAGTTTATCTTTGGGGGAAAAAAATCCGGGGAGAGTGGTTCGCATTTACCACTGCATTTATCCTTCTGACTTCAACTCGGTATCTGAAATATTCTAAAGGCTTCATGTTGGATCCTTTCCTATCGACCTTTTCGATTTGGAGTATTTATCTAACAATCTTAGCTATCGAAAAAAAATCTTCCCGGTTTGCGAGCGCTGCCGGAGCACTTCTCACTGCGGCGCTTCTTTCGAAAGGACTATTTGCATTCGCGCCCCTCGCTCTCTCTTTTTTTCTTTTCTCACGCTCTACGCGGCTGGCTGCTGGATACCTCCTGGGAGTCTCAGTTCCGTTAACGCTTTGGTTCTACTTCGGGCACGCTCAACACTACATAGCTCGGTACTACATCGAGCACGTTTCGGAGCGAGTGGGCCACCATACTTTTTCGGAACACCTGGCACCGATGATTAACCTCGGGAAAGTTTATTGGCCGTGGTTACCGTTTTACATTTTCGGAATCTACCAACTCGCTAAAAAATACGCGTCATTGCCAAATTTGAAGTCCGCTTCTAATCCAGAAAC
Source organism: Oligoflexia bacterium (assembly GCA_014376785.1). Classification (GTDB taxonomy): domain Bacteria; phylum Bdellovibrionota; class UBA1018; order UBA1018; family UBA1018; genus JACMQW01. The sequence continues at coordinate 1,430 of JACMQW010000004.1, read as the reverse complement.
TGTAGCTGGATTTGCATCTCTTTTTTTTCTCGGTGGTTTCGTCTTAGTGGCTTCCTTCTTAGAGCAATACCATACCTCTTTTTATCCCTTTGCTGCGCTCGTGGTCGCTTTCGCTTTGCCGGAGGGGAGAGAGTCTACTCAAAAGAAAATCGTGTATGGACTTTATGCCGTCTTGGTTTGTGTGAGTACCGCGATGCTGATTCAACCGACCTCATTCCATGGAACGGAAGCGCAACATCCGATGCGGATTGCTCTAAAATCAGCCCGCGAAAAATGCGCATCTCCCGAGGTCCACCGAATCGCAATCTCGACTGGGGTCGCGGAGATCTGGTACGCTCTTGCAATGGGGACCTGGAACACGGACTGGGATGCATTCTCGACTGGTCCGGGAGCGTCTCCAGGCGCCGCAAGATCGCAGCTCCTTCTTGCGTCCGTGCACGACTCGCTCGATTCGAGATGGAAAGGAACCGGAATTAAATCAGGCGAGTTTGAGATCTTCCAACCCATCGGGAAATCATACTGCAGGACGAATTAGAGTCGGCGTCCTTCATACCACCGCATCCAGCACCGCAATCACCCGCTCCATCTCACTCACGACCGTACCGACGTCCGTAGAGAATCCATCGGCTTCGATCTCGCGAGCAAACTCCGGAGTCACCACTGCCCCCCCGATCACAACCTTAAACGGAAGCTTTCGGTCTTTCACCGCATCGACCACGACCTTCATTTGCATCATCGTCGTCGTCATGAGCGCGGAGAGCGCGACCACCTGAGCTTTTTTCTCGATCGCGGTTTGGATAATGAGTTCCGGATCGACGTTTCGGCCGAGGTCGACCACATCGAAACCGAAATTCTTCAGCATCAGGATGCAAATGTTTTTTCCGATGTCGTGGATATCGCCTTTAACCGTCGCGAAAATCACCGTGCCGCGGGTTTGGCCGCTAGCCGCCCTTGCCCGAAGCAGGTACGGCTCGAGCACCGCAACCGCTGCCTTCATCGAATCCGCCGCCGCAATGAGATGGGGGATAAACTTTACCCTGGCCGCGAATAAATTTCCTAAGTGGCGAATCGCCGGCGTCATCACTTCTAAGAAGAGCCGCATGCCGTCGTGAAGATTCTCATCGCTTAGGGTCACCACGAACTCCTGAAGCAGACGCTCGGACTCCCCTTTCTGTCCATCGACGATCGAGTGAAACACTTTCCTCTCGAAGTCTGACATCTTCTTTACGAACTCGGGCTCATCGAGTGGCGAAGCTTCGCCGGGCGTCTTCACACTCGGTAGAGCGGAATGCCCGCCGCCGATATTAATCTTCTCGCTGTAATTTCCCATGAAGTGGGAGATGGAGTTTTCTTTCTTCGTCCACATCTCAGCCGAAGCCGCGATCGCAGGCCCGAGCGGATCCGTAACGGACATGATCGCAGAATCAAGC
>JACMQW010000036.1 GCA_014376785.1 Oligoflexia bacterium | reverse complement strand
TCCGCAGTTCATGGCACTGCAAACCGTCGCCTACGGCTCTGCCTGGGGATTTAAGATGTGCAATACGCCTGCATACTCTCCCGAGAGCAACGGAATGGCCGAAGCGTTCGTGAAGATTTTTAAAAGAGATTACGTTTATGTGAATGAGCTTTGGACGGCGGAATCGGTACTTCGTCGTCTGCCCGAATGGTTTGCGGTCTATAATCGCAATCATCCGCATTCGGGCTTGAAAATGAAGTCGCCTCTGGAGTACCGAGAGGCCATTCAATCAACTGAGAATTCGTCCGTCTAAATAGGGGCAACTACACACCGACCGAAGAAAACGACGAGCCGACACCGAAATGTGAAAGCACTGCAGAAGAGAACCCTGCTATTCTAACTTATGTGACAGGAATGACAACGGGACCATCTGATCCCAACATTTTGACCGTCAGCCTCCGAGCAAGGGACAAAAAAGGGGACGGTCGCTGTTCTCCAATCCAGCCGAAGAAACCATCGGGACAAATCTCGCTTTTAGTGCTGAGTACGAAAGACTTTGATGCCACTCAAATAGATCTAGGATCTATCGTGTTTGGTCCGGCATACGCGTCTCCAGTTATTTCGAAGCCGAGCCCAATAGGCCACGGAGAAAAAATTTCCAGTGATCCACAAGTTGATTGGGAAGAGTCTCTAAAAAGTGTCCGGCCAGAATTGATGGATAGAAAAGGAGTAAAATTCAAAAACTTACTTCTGACGTTCAATGTGGCTGATCTTGATGTTCAATGTAATTTGGACCGGGCGCTTTTTTTGAGAGGCAAAACTAATTCGGGTCAATCAATCGTCGGTGCAATTAAAGCGGAGATTGTAGGCTGCAAAGATAAAGAGACCGGCACTCATCGTTATCATCGGACGCCTTTTAAATGGTGGAAGACGAAGCAGAAGTAGCGAACGAAAATTAACTCGACGTCTTAATAGAGTTTGGGGTCCAACCGGCGGCATTCCGAAGTAAAGCCCGCCACCTGTCAGCGCCGCCATTTTTCCCCTTTTCATCTGACTTATAAAAAAAGCCCGCAAAGCGTTTAGCGAACTTGCCGCATGGATGGGTGCAAAGTGAGCGCAAGCGGTGCGGGCTTTTTTTCTAAGTCAGATGAAAAGGGGAAAAATGGAGCCGATGATCCGGATTGAACGGACGACCTACGCTTTACGAAAGCGTTGCTCTGCCACTGAGCTACATCGGCCCACGAATGAATTCGGTAGGAAAGCTACCATTAGCCAAGACCCAAACGAGTTTCAATTCTAAAGACACGCGCAATGCGTTATCTTGAGAAAAGGCGGGGGTTTGGCTTGAGTAAATGCTCCGTGCCTGAAATGGTGGAACACGAAATGAGTGAACACCACGAATCTCAGCGGGAAAAAGGCCAAGTTTGGATCCTGTCGAAAGATGCCGGTCATGAATGGCGCGTGCTTCTCTTGAAGACGAAGCCTGAACGCGGCTCCTTCTGGCAGCCCGTGACCGGTTCGATCGAGGCGGGTGAAACCATCCAGAAGGGTGCCCTTCGTGAGGCGATCGAAGAAACGGGACTACCCCCGATGAAGAACATCGAAGCGCTGGGCTTTGATTTCTCGTTTCAAGGAAAATGGGGCGCGGCCCACGAAACCGCGTTCTATTACGAAACCTACGCGGGTTGTCCGAAAGCGACTTTAGATCCGCGTGAGCACACCGATTTTCAGTGGGCAAAGCCATCGGCTGCGTTCGAGCTTTTGCATTACGAGCCGAATCGCCAAGCCCTGACCCAGCTCATTCGTAAGCTTGAAAAAATTTCGAGCAAAAAAACCAACACCGAGTGGAAGTGATTCTGCCTTCGGTTTTCAGAGAGGAAAATCCTATGACCGTCCCTTATAAAGTAGAAGAAAAAGACCTCGGCCTCGGAAAAGGTTTATTCGCAGTTTTTAACACAAATCGCGGCGAGTGGACCTGCCAGCTCGAAGAAGAAAAAACTCCAGAATCCGTCGCAAACTTCGTCGGCCTGGCTACCGGCCAAAAAGAATACACCGATCCGAAGACGCGCGAGAAATCGACGACCCCGTTTTATGACGGCACCGTTTTTCACCGCGTGATCAAAGATTTCATGATCCAGGGCGGAGATCGGCTCGGACAAGGAACCGGCGGACCTGGTTACCGTTTCAAAGACGAGTTCCATCCGACTCTCGGACACAAAGGTCCCGGCATGCTCTCGATGGCAAACGCGGGACCGGGAACGAACGGTTCGCAGTTTTTCATCACGACGGTTGCTTGTGCGTGGCTCGATGGCAAACACAGCGTTTTCGGAAAAGTCGTGAAAGGAATGGACGTCGTCGATGCAGTCGGAAAGACGGCAACCGCAGCGATGGATCGTCCCCGTGAAGAAGTAAAAATCGAATCGGTAAAAATTTACCGGACTGCTTGACGGACCCCCTTCGGTTCGACAGACTGAATCAGTCTGAAGATTCAGTCTGGCCGCGGATTTCAGGGATGGTCTCCGTCGTGCCGATTTTAATCGCGATCTCTACGGATGGGACGCCAGATTGTTTCGACTCCCGCCTTCCACGCATTCGCGTCAGCATTAAAGAAGTACCCACCTTTGGCCCGGACCTCATTCCCCGAGAATGAAGAGGAGATTACGATGAATAAAGCACAACTGATTGAATCGATTGCTACGGCAACGAGCTTAACTAAAACGGATGCTGAGAATTGCTTGAACGCAGCCCTCGACTCCATCAAAACCGCAGTAAAAAAAGGCGACGATGTCACACTCGTAGGCTTCGGAACCTTCACGAAGACGAAGCGTAAAGCACGCATGGGCCGCAATCCGCAAACCGGAAAAGAAATCCAAATTCCTGCGATGACGGTGCCTAAGTTCCGTCCCGGCCGCGAATTCAAAGACGCTGTGAACTGAGCGTTTCGACTTCATTTAAAAAGACAAGGGCCCCAAGATCATTCGATCTTGGGGCCCTTGTCTTTTTAGTGAATCCATTTCTCCGCTTCCCAATTTAAAGCGGCGAAAGGGTGAATCCGTTTGAGATCACTGTGCTCGCAGGGAAAGTCCCGGTGCGAGGAGTGGGTGGGTTTGAATTTGCGGTGACGGTGTCGGTGTTCATAATCGCGCTGACAAGAAATGACAGCTTGTCCGCCGTTTTACCTGTAGCGCTGATCTGGGTAGGTGCGCCGCAAGGCTCGAACAGTTGGGAAGAAGGAACGTCTCCAATGGTTTGGGGGGAGATTGGATCGCAATTACAGGCTCGTTTACTTCCGACTTCGAATCTATGGCCAGCATTGCCCGGATCTTCAACCACGGAGTAGGAGTCGTTTTCACTAGATGAACAGAGCAGCACGCCTTTCGGTGCCGCTACGAGTGGGTTAACGATCCACGCTTTAGTAATTGAGCGATAAAACCAGTGTTGGTCAGATTCACCGGCATTTCCAGTCCCGACGTTTCGAGTGACCGTCGAATCGACGTGAATCCCGAGCAGAAATTTCGAATAGTTGGTTTGAACATCCGAAAAATCCGGATCTCCGGACCAGGTGTTCGTCGCCGGATCCGCATAGAGGCGGTAAAAAATTTTTCCGAGGTTCTGAGTCAGGCGCATGAAAATCGCGCCGTTCTGGGGGTCGCCGTTATCCGGAAATCCCACGCCCCAGGAAGAGTTCGTGGTATTTGGTAAAAAGCCGGTCGCGCCAGCGGTTAAATCGCTGCGATAAAAAACACTCAACCGCGCAGTTGCACTTCCGTCCACCAGTCCACCGTAACTGAAAATATAGCCATTGGATTGCTGAACGAGCGGCGCTTGGTCGGGAGCGTAACCCGTCGCAACGTCCACCCCGGTGAGCCCCGGGCGAATGCTGAGCACGTTGCGAAGCGCTTTCGAATTCCTGAATGCGACTTTCGAAAAAGGGAAAGAAACTTTAATTCCGAACTGCGGAATTTGGAGGACGACTCGAATGTTTTGGACACTCACTTCGGCATCCACTCGGTTCAGTAAATCTGTGAGGACGGTATCGCCCACGGCGTTAGCGAGGGGGAGCCTAAGATTTACCATCAGACCGAGAGTGCCGGGTGCGGTAGGACTGGCGTATGATCCGATGAGTCCGCCCGAAAGCGTGCTGGCATTCAGAGTGGTGCCATCGAATCCGTTACTTCCAGAGCCCCCATTATCCGTAAAATTACTCTGAGGAGCCTTCGAACTTTTATACAGACTGCTCGTAGACGAAAGGTTTTGGAAGCATCCGCTGAGCAGCGACGATGCGATCAGCGAACTAACCAACGTGTAATTATAATGTCTGCCAAACCCCAGCATAGAAAGCCCCCGAGACCTTATCGGCCGAAAACACTAACCCCTACAGGGAATTACACTATACAAGAGTGAATAAGTCAACTACTCACTCATCACTTTAGGACTGCATAAGTGTTTGAAAAGAAGGGCGTTTTGTATAAATTGAAATAGTTTACAAGGGCCGGATGCGGAATGGGGGGTTTGAAAAAGGGATTCAATGGGGCTAGCGTGAAGTATGTCGAAATCCGAATCGTTCTCCGTCAACTTGAAAGAAAATCGCCTTTTTCCACCTTCCGAAGCCTTCGTGAGTACAGCGAATCTGAAGCGGGATGAGTACGAGAAGCAAATCGAGATTGGCCGGAAAGATCCTGAAGGGTACTGGGCCGCGGCAGCGCGCGAGCTGAAATGGATAAAACCCTTTTCAAAAGTGCTCGAGTGGAATCCTCCCTTTGCGAAGTGGTTTTCTGATGGACGGCTGAACGCTTCTGAAAACTGCATCGATCGACACCTCGAAAAAAATAGCCAGAAAACGGCCATCCTCTGGGAAGGCGAGCCTGAAAACGAAATCGTCAGGTGGACGTACTCCGATCTGCACGACCGCGTGATTCGATTAACCGCAGGCCTTCGAAAATTAGGACTTAAGAAAGGGGACCGAGTCGCAATCTACCTGCCGCTCGTTCCCGAGAGCGTGGTTGCGATGTTGGCTTGCGCGCGCGCTGGCCTGACCCACACGGTCGTCTTCGGCGGTTTCTCTGCCGACTCCCTAAAAGACCGCATGATCGATGCGGAAGCGAAAGCCGTGCTCACCGCCGATTTTGGTTACCGAAAAGGTGCAAAAATCGGCCTTCGTGAACAAGTCGAAAAAGCAGTTGAATACGCTCCCACCGTAAAACATGTGATCACCCTGTCGCGCGCAGACGTCGGGACGACGAAATCCGGCAAGTCGTCCGCTGCGATTGGAAAAATCGAAGGCGCGCAAGAATACGACTGGTACGGCCTATCCTCTTCTTTCTCGAAATCCGAAGCCGAAAACGATGGTAAGGCAGAAGCGGTCGAAGCCGAGCATCCGCTTTTCATCCTCTACACGAGTGGCACGACCGGAAAACCAAAAGGAATTGTGCATTCTACGGCCGGATATTTAACCGGAGCGATGCGCACCACCCGGGATGTATTTGATCTCAAGCCGAACGACCTTTACTGGTGCACGGCCGATATCGGATGGATCACCGGACATACTTACGTGACCTATGGCCCGCTTGCACTCGGTGCCACTGTTTTTCTTTTTGAAGGAGCACCGACGACCCCGACTCCCGGGCGCTTCTGGGAAATGATCGAGCGGCATAAAATTTCGATTCTCTACACGGCGCCCACCGCGATTCGTACGTTTATGAAACTCGGCTCGGAATGGCCGGGAAAATCGGACCTGAGTTCGCTTCGTTTACTCGGAACGGTCGGCGAGCCGATTAATCCTGAAGCATGGATGTGGTACCGAGAAACCGTCGGCGGAAGTCGCTGTCCGATTGTGGATACTTACTGGCAAACCGAGACGGGTGCGATTGTGATTTCACCCGTGCCCGGAGCTGTCGCGACTAAACCCGGTTCGGCAACTTTCGCGCAACCTGGTTTCGATGTCGATGTCCTCGATAAGCAAGGAAAACCGGTGCCGCTCGGAGAGGGCGGATACCTCGTGATTAAAAAACCGTGGCCTTCGATGGCTAGAACCATTCACGGAGATCCAGACCGCTTTAAACAAGCCTATTTCTCAGAGTATTCCGGCGGTATTTATTTTACGGGAGATGGCGGACGTCGTGATGAGCAAGGGTACCTCTGGTGTCTCGGCCGAGTCGACGATGTCCTGAACGTCTCCGGTCACCGCCTCGGCACCATGGAAATCGAGTCCGCTCTCGTTTCCCACCCCCGCGTCGCTGAAGCCGCCGTCGTCGGTCGACCCGATGATCTGAAAGGCCAAGCGATCGTCGCTTTCGTCAGCCTGAAAGCAGACTCCGTGAAGATGTTAGGAACCGACGAAGTAAAACTGAAAGCGCTGAAAGAAGAACTCCGGTCTCACGTCGGAAAAGAAATCGGCGCGCTTGCGAAGCCAGATGACATTCGGTTCACGGATGCGCTGCCTAAGACCCGGTCGGGGAAGATCATGCGCAGACTGCTTCGCGAGCTCGCAACGAACGGCGTGGTGAAAGGAGACACCACAACCCTAGAAGACCTCGGAGTAATCGCCGCTCTTCAAGCAAAGGACGATGATTAAAATGACGAAGAAAATCGTTTTCTCGATCTCGGTAAGCCTCCACGAGAAAGTCGTGTCCGTCGAATTCGATGGAGAAAAGCTTCCGACATCAGTCGACCGAAATCATTGCCGCTAAGAATGAAAGGATGAGTTACCTCGGGTGAATGCAGGTCATTCCCAACGCTTTTGGTAAAAAAAGACGTCGACGAAATTTCCGAACTTTCTCGCGACTCGAGGTAAGTGTCCGACCTGAATAAATCCCTGTTTTTCGTGCATGCGAACGGACGCGGAGTTAGTTCCCGTAATTCGGGAGATGAGAGAGTGAAAGCCAAAAGACCTTCCCGCTTCGATGATTTTCTGAAGCAAGATCGAGCCTTGGCCTAACCCTCGGACACTCGCGTCTAAGTGAATCGAGATTTCGCCCGTCACCCGGTACCCCGATCGGTCCATGAAATAGGCAATCACGGCGTAACCCATCACTTCCTCGACCGAAGAATTGACCGATGAATCCGTCTCAACTTCACGAACTAAAACGAGGAATGGCAAACCAGTCTCTCGTTTCTCCCAATAATGATTCCACTTGGAGAGCGTCCAGGGTTCGTCTTCTAAGATCGCATCGCTGGTGCGAATGATCTCATTTCGAATTTGGAAGATCCGTTCGCGGTCACTCTCGCTTGCCGCGCGTATTTTCACGAGCTCGCGTCCGACTCTTCCATTCCGTGCAAAGCGAGACCTTCCGCGACCGCAGTGAACGTGTCTTGGTCGAGGACTTTCGCATGGGGGAAGAGGCTGGAGAGGCGCTCACGAATAATCGGCACTTTTGATGTCCCGCCGGTGAACTGAAGGCGGGTGACTTCTTCGGGCTTGATTCTGCCGAGTCGACATGTCTCGAGGGCTGATGCAGCAATTCCGGATAGGGAGGGCTCGATCACGGTTTCGAATTCCGTTCGACTCACCGGAAAGGCAATGTCGATCGGGTAGGACTTAAATCCGAATTCCCGCACGTCTTCGGATGAAAGGTGAAGCTTCAGTTCTTCGACGGACATGTGGAGACGGTAACCGAGATTTTCTTCCACGAGCGTGATCAGGTTCTCGAGCAGAGGCGTTTGCTCCGGATCGACGAGTTCTTTTCTAAGCACCAAGATGAAGTTCCAGGTCGCTCGCTCACGTAGAAAAGCATGATGGTGCCATTTCGGGAGGAGTTTCACGAGTGCGGTCGGCATCGTGAGCACATTCGAAGAAAAAGGTCTTTGGTATTGAATGTTCGCACCGAAAAAATTCTGGAGTCGGGCGGTGAAGAAGTCGGAATCCAGTGCATCGCCGGCAAGCGAAATACCATTCACGGCAAAGGTGTGAATGCCATGGGGTCTTTCTTCGAAGAGGGTAAAATCACTCGTTCCGCCGCCCAGATCGGCGATCAGTGTGATCGGCCCCTTGGTTTTTCCCTTCGGCTTCACATCACCGGCTGCGCGGGCACCCGCGAAAGATGCGGCTACCGGTTCTTCGATTAGCTTCGCCTGATCCATATCAAATCCGGCCATTCCGATCGCCGTCCGGAAACGGACCACGGCTAACCCTTCCCGAGCCGAATCGAGCGAATAGCGAGCCGGACGCCCAAAAAACACCGGAATTCCGTCTAATTTCCCGCCGACTTTTTCTTCGATCCTCTGCCGAAGTCCTTCGAGAAAACGCGCAATCAGGTCTTCAATCGAAATGTGCCGGCCAAAAAGCGAAGTCCCGGAAAAGTCCGGGTTCGGAAGCAGGCGTTTCACGGATTGGAAAAAACGTCCTTCCATACCGCGGTCGAAATACTGCTCGATCGCCTGCCGTCCGAAATAAGATTCATTTCGAGTCGGAAAATAAAGGAGTGATTTTAAGAGGTCGCGGTCTCCATCGAGCGCGAGAACTTCGGTCTTTCCCCCTTCATGAAGAACGGCCGCGACGGTATTAGAGGTTCCAAAATCGATTCCGAGAGCGAGCGGTTTTTTCATCATCATCACATCCGGAAGACGCCGTATTTCGTATCGGGAATCGGAGCGTTTAACGCTGCCGATAAAGCGCGCGCCAGGGTTGCACGAGTTTCGGTCGGCAAGATGATTCCGTCATCCCAGAGACGGGCGGTCGAAAAATAAGGAGACCCTTCCGCTTCGTATTTTTCAAGAATCGGAGCTTGAATCGCGGAAATTTCTGCCGCCGAAAGTTTTTTACCCTGAGCTTCGAGCTGCTCCATTTTTACTTGGGATAGGACGTTTGCGGCCTGCTCTCCGCCCATGACCGAAATGCGGGCATTCGGCCACATCCAAAGAAACCGCGGACTGTAAGCGCGTCCGCACATCCCGTAATTTCCCGCGCCGAAAGATCCGCCGACGACCAATGTGAATTTCGGCACCTTTGCGTTCGAAACGGCCGTGACGAGCTTTGCGCCGTCTTTTGCGATTCCGCCCTGTTCGTATTTTTTACCCACCATAAATCCAGTAATGTTTTGGAGGAAAAGCAGAGGAATTTTTCGCTGATTACAAAGTTCGATGAAATGAGCGCCTTTGAGGCTGCTTTCCGAAAAGAGGATGCCGTTGTTTGCGATGATTCCGATCGGATAACCATGCAGGTGGGCGAACCCGGTGATGAGGGTCGTGCCGTAGTTTTGTTTAAACTCTTGGAAGCGGGAACCATCCACGAGGCGTGCGATGACTTCCCGGATGTCGAAAGGTTTTTTAAAATCCTGGGGAATGATTCCCGGTAATTCCGAAGCCTCATAGAGGGGTTCTTCCGGAGCCACTCGCGCAATAGATGTCGGTTCTGGACGATTTAAATTCGCTACGATTTCGCGCGCAATCTCGAGCGCGTGTTCATCGTTTTCAGCCAGGTGATCGGTCACTCCCGAGATTCGCGAATGGGTGTCCCCACCACCGAGTTCTTCCGCAGTCACGATTTCGCCTGTGGCTGCTTTCACAAGCGGAGGCCCGCCGAGAAAAATGGTGCCCTGATTTCTGACAATGATGCTCTCATCAGACATGGCGGGCACGTAGGCTCCGCCAGCCGTGCAAGAACCCATGACCACCGCGATTTGGGGAATACCCTGAGCGGACATCGTGGCTTGATTAAAAAAGATGCGACCGAAATGATCGCGGTCAGGAAAAACTTCGCTTTGCATCGGGAGGAAGGCGCCGCCCGAATCCACTAAATAGATGCAGGGGAGTCGATTTTCGAGCGCGATTTCTTGAGCGCGAAGGTGCTTTTTCACCGTCATGGGAAAGTAAGTTCCGCCTTTTACCGTCGCATCGTTTGCGATGATGAGGACTTCTCGACCGTGCACCACTCCGACACCGGCGATCATGCCTGCAGCGGGAGCCGCATCGTCGTACATTCCATTTGCAGCAAGCGCACCGATCTCCAGGAATTCGGTACCCGGGTCGATGAGTGCCGTGACACGGTCCCGAGCGAGTAATTTTCCCCGTTTCACATGACGCTCGCGCGCTTCATTTCCGCCGCCCAATCTCGCGATCGAGACGCGCTTCATTAAGTCCGAAGCCAGCGCTTCGTGATGGCGTTGATTTGCTTTAAATTCCGGGGAGTTCGATTGGACGCTCGACTTGAGGGTGGGCATGGCCTGTATTCGATGGTATTTTTCTCCGAAAATCAATGGTTTCAAACCCCTCTCGAGGTCTAACATGGTCGGTCAACCTTCCGTTTACCAGTCGCTGAAAGTCTCTCTCGATTCCCGCGGCGTTTTATTTGTCGCGTTGAATCGCCCCGAAATCCGGAACGCTTTCAATGAAACGATCATTTCCGAGCTCACCTTAGTTTTCGGTAAGAGAGCGCTCGCGCCAGACGTCCGGATCATCGTTTTCAGCGGTGAAGGGACAATCTTTTCCGCCGGGGGGGATTTAAATTGGATGAAGAAATCCGTCGAATTGCCTTTCGAAGGAAACTTGGAAGACACGACCAGGCTGACCCGGATGTTTGCCCTGATGAATGAATGTCCGAAGCCCGTAGTGGGCGCGATTCACGGCGCGGCGATCGGGGGCGGGGTCGGGTTAACCGCTATTTGCGACATTGCGATTGCAACAAAAGAGACCCAATTTTCGTTGTCTGAAGTGCGGCTTGGAATTGTGCCCGCATGCATCGGCCCCTTTGTGATTTCAAAAATCGGGGCTTCCCATGCCCGCGCTCTCTTTATGAGCGCCGAGCGGTTTTCTGCTTCTAAAGCGAAAGAAATCGGCCTCGTGCATGAAGTGGTCGAAGACCGAATGGCGTTAGAAAAAGCCATCGAACGAACGGTTTCAAACATGCTTCAGTGCGGGCCACATGCGATGGCTGCCGCAAAAAAGCTCATCCTCGACCTTTCTCTCGCGGAACGTCGCGCAGGCATCCCGGATGCGATGGATTATGTCGCGCGAATGTTGGCGGAGCTTCGGATCAGTTCGGAAGGTCAGGAAGGGTTGCGCGCCTTTCTCGAGAAAAGAAAACCTGCCTGGATCAAATGATTCAAACTCGCCCCATTCCGTCCCTTTCGCCTTTGGCCTGTTCTTTGAATATCAGGTCTCATGGAAACGAAATTAACTGACACCGAAACCAACATCCAGAAAACCGGCGAAATGGCCGCTGGTATCATGGCATCTGAGAGTGGGGATCCATTGAATAATAAATCAGTCCTAGCTCGCATCAAAAACTTCAATATTTTAGATCTCGACCAAGATGGTAAAGTCGGCGTCCCTATTTTACTCTATTTTCTCGGTGTCCCTGGCGGTTTAGTCATCTTGCTTTGGCTTTTTTTCTTCCGAGGTAAGTGAGGATTTCGGACGATAGCGCGCTGAGCGTCGTTCTTTCCTAAAAATTTAAAGATTCCCACAATGGCGGAGGTCGACGGAGCAAGGATTATGCGAAGTCGGCCTTTTGCTTTTCCGCGTCCCGCGTTAGCCTCGTCCGAAATGGCGACATCCCAGATTTCCCCGGAAACCACTCCTAAATTGAATCCGAAGTTATTGGTCGCGAACCGCTCAGAAATAGCGTGTCGCATTTTCCAAACCGCACGCGAGATGGGCATCGCAACCGTGGGCATTTTTGCTCCGGGTGATGAGGAAGCAAGGCACCTCACTTACGCAGACGAAATCGTTCCGGTCGTGAGTTACTTAGATTCGGTCGCGGTCGTGCAGGCGGGCCTAAAAGTGGGAGCGACGCTGGTCCATCCCGGCTATGGCTTTCTTTCAGAACGATCGGTCTTTGCGCGCGCGGTGGAAAAAGCCGGCATGACTTTCGTCGGCCCGACACCCGAGACCATGGAAGCGATGGGCGGGAAAATCGACGCAAAAGAAATTGCGGAACGATCCGGAGTGCCGACCTTGCCTTGGGCGAAAGTGAAGCCTGGAGAGAGCCTCGCTCCCGCTGCGAAGCGAGTCGGTTTCCCCCTGCTTTTGAAAGCGGCTGCCGGAGGCGGCGGCAAAGGCATGCGCCGGGTCGACCGCGAACAAGATTTGGACGCCGCAGCTGAGAGCGCATCCGCCGAAGCGATCGCCGCATTCGGTGATGGAACGCTTTTCTTAGAGCGGCTCGTGCTCGAACCTCGGCACATCGAAGTCCAAGTTTTCGGTGATGGAAAGGGAGGGGGAATTCACCTCTTCGAGCGGGAGTGTTCCCTGCAACGTCGCCACCAAAAGGTGTGGGAAGAAGCGACGGCCCCGAATTTATCCGACGAGACGAGAGCCGGGCTTTTCGAAGCGTCGATGAATCTCGTTCGGGAAGTGAAGTACCGATCGGCAGGAACCCTCGAATTTTTAGTGGACGCTTCGGGGGAATTCTTTTTTCTCGAGATGAACACTCGTCTGCAAGTGGAGCATCCGGTGACAGAACTCGTAACGGGTACGGATCTCGTTCACGCCCAATTATCGCTCGCCCTCGATCCGGACACGTTTCCCATTCCGAAGCTTTCGCCTCCGCGCGGTCACGCAATCGAAGTGCGCCTTTACGCAGAAGATCCTGCCCAGGGATTCATGCCGACGCCCGGTAGAGTCGACCGACTCCGTTGGCCGACGGGTACGGGGATTCGCGTCGAGAGCGGAATCGAAGAAGGCCAGACGATCGGGACGAGTTTCGATTCGATGCTGGGCAAGCTCATCGTGCACGCTCCGACGCGTGAGCAAGCGGTCGCTCGGATGCGGTTTGCACTGAGTGAAACCGTCATCTTAGGGCTCGGGACAAATCAGAGTTACCTCCGGACGCTTGCGGAAGATCCGCTCGTGGTGGCCGGAAAAATTCACACGGGCTACCTCGATTCCGTCTACGCGAAGTTCGAGCCGAAAATTGCACCTGAGTCTCTAGAGATGATGGCATCGGCGCGTGCGCAGGGCTTCGGAAAAGCGGGCGTTTTAAACCCATCGAACGTTCAAAGCGACTCACGGAACTCGAGTTACCCATCCCCTTGGGTGAAGGAGAGAGGTGCAAAATGAGTAAAGAAAATTTTCGACTCAGTGGAAAGAAGATAGCCCTTCCCAATCCAAGCACCGATTGGAATTTCGAAAACCGTCCGGGTGGTTGGATCATCGCAACTCGTGAAGGAAAAGACGGCTTGGTCGAGCGGAAGAAATTTTTCATGTGCGAGACGGGCCAAAAGCTCGGGTTTTCGCTCGATGGTTTTCTTGCTTTCGGTTCGGTCTCCCAGGAATCTCGCGCAAGCGCGGGTGCCGGCGGAAGTGATCAAGACCTCGTTGCTCAGTTCCCCGGAAAAGTTCGGCGCGTCTTAGTCAGCGAAAATGATTCCGTGGAAGAGGGTGCTCCGCTTTTACTCCTTGAAGCGATGAAGATGGAGTTTTCTGTAAAAGCCCCTTATTCGGGAGTGGTTACGAAAATTCGAGTGAAAGAGGGCCAGCAATTATCCCCCGGCGAGCAATTACTGGAGATGAAGAAATGAAGGCTTTCGACAAACTCCCGAGCAAAATCGAAATATTCGAAGTGGGAGTCCGCGATGGTTTGCAAAATGAATCGCGGCGAGTTTCGTTAGAAGATAAAATTTTTCTGGTGCAGGGGTTGCTCAGTGCCGGAGTGAAGAGGCTCGAACTCGGCGCTTTTGTGCGGCCAGACCTGGTTCCTCAGATGGCGGATACGGAGTTGGTTTACGAGGCCATTCATCAATCGGAAATTAAGATGGGTCGGGCGAAAGCGTTCGCGCTGGTTCCGAATCTCAAGGGCCTCGAGCGAGCCATCGATGCGGGGGTTACCGGCATCGCCGTCTTCACGGCCGCCACCGAAAGTTTTGCAAAGCGAAACATCGGGATGTCGATTTCCGAATCTCTCGCGGTTTTTCGGGACGTGGTCACCGAAGCAAAGCGTAAGAAGCTCGAAGTTCGCGGCTATGTTTCCACGGCGTTCGGCTGTCCTTTCGAGGGAAAGGTCTCACCGAAAAAAAGTCTGAAAGTTGCGGAAAAACTCGCAGAGCTCGGTATTAAGGAAATTTCGATCGGCGACACGATCGGGGTTGCGACGCCCATGGGCGTGCTAAACGTCATGGTGCCGATGCTGAAATCGATCGGCTCAGAAGTACGGCTGGCCGGACATTTTCATGACACGCGCGGAACGGCCCTCGCAAACGCACTCGCTGCGATGCAAATCGGAGTTTCTATTATCGACTCATCCGCCGGAGGCCTCGGGGGATGCCCCTTTGCACCGGGAGCAACCGGGAATCTGGCAACGGAGGACCTCGTGTACATGCTCGATGGAATGGGGATTAAATCGGGCGTATCGCTCGAGAAACTCGCGCGCACGAGTTTGGAGTTTTCCAAACGCATCGGTCGGCCGATCACCAGTCGCTACCTGCAAGCCTTCAGGACCGCAAATTGAAAAGGGCATTCGAAGTTTTCATTTTTTTCATCCGCTTGGGTCTCATGATTTTATGGTTGATCATTTCATCCACCTTAATGACGGCACTCGCGCTCTTTAGATGGAAGAACCCGGAAAATAACCACACGTTTGGAAAAGTTTACGGACCCCTCGCCCTGCGAATCATGGGGATCGAGCCTCGCGCGGAGGGCCAGGAATATTTGCAGAATCGTCCAGCCGTTTTCGTTGCGAATCACCAGAGTGGAATGGACCTCGCTGCGTTTTCGAGTATTTTTCCGCTCGGCGCGGCAGTCATCGGGAAAAAAGAGATTCGCTACATCCCGGGGTTTGGGTTGATGTTTGAGGCTTTCGGAAACGTTTTGATTAACCGCCAGAACCGGTCGAACGCACTGGGTGAGTTGCGTGAAACGGTGGCTCTGATGAAGAAAAAAAACATGTCGGTTTTTATCTTCCCCGAAGGAACTCGCAACCCCTTGGGTGAGGGATTACTCCCCTTTAAAAAAGGCGCCTTCTACATGGCGATCCAGGCCCAATCTCCGATCGTGCCGATGATTTGCTCTAAAATGGAACCCTTAGTCAGTTTTCGTCACCGCTATGCTCGTTCCGGGGTGTTGGTGCTGAAAGTTCTTCCGCCCATTTCCACGGTAGGACTTACTCAGGCGGATGTGGAACTGCTCTTAAAGAAAACGCGTGATGTCATGATGGCGGAACTGGTTCTACTCAATCAGAGGGCTGCAGCGGTGGCCGCGGAACGCGCAGCGATAGGCGAATGAGCCCGGTCTAAATTTCAGGTCTCTCGGCTCCTCGCTGGCTTGACGGGGCGGGCCGAGCGTAGTTAAGGTGGGCCTCTTTTCAAGAAGTTTTCCGCACAGAAGGGGCATTCCATGTCGACTTGGGTCATCATCAGTTGGGTTTTTGTTTTCATCCTCACCGCCGTAAACGTTTTCATTTTTTTGAAGCTGAAAGGCGCGTCTGAGCAAATGCTGAAGATGGCGTTCCCGAATGCGAAGAACATGAACGAAGCGCTCGGTCAGATGCAGAAAATGATGGGCGGCATGGGCGGCAAAATGCCAAACATGGGCGGCATGAAAGGCGGAAACGGAAACGTGGATGCCCAGCTTCAACAAGCGATGGCCATGTTAAAGAACATGAAGAAGTAATTCGATGACCCGAAGAAACTGTTCGACTCAGATTTCGAGCAAGGGATCGCCTAAATAAATTTCAGGTGAAAATTACGCTGGGCCAATTTTGGCCCGGCGTTTTTTTTCGCGAAAATCTCGCAGGTGAGTGGCGAATAATTCACGGAGGTGCTGTCCCACCGCCGGATCCTCCCCGAGTGCGTCTAAGGAATCCGCCGTCGTCTCGATCGTGGAGAGGCATTCGCGCCGGGGTTCCTTGCGAAGTTCGCCGTAAAGCGATTTTGATTTCGGGACTAGAATCAGGCGTCGGCATTTCAGCAACCAAGAATTTCGCCACCAAAGCGTCTTTGCTTGGCTCCAGGTCCCATCGAGTAAAATAATTCCATCCAGATCGGCGAGGATCTGCGCCGCTTCCTTTGCCGGAATGATCGACCCGTCTTTTTTCACCGGGTAGAGGCCAGACTTGAGATCGCTTCCCCGTTCTGGATTCGGATTCGCATCGGTTGCGACCCCGGGCTTAAATCCTGAGCCTAAGTAGAGCACCCCCCATTTCGTGGGAACGGCTTCTTCGCGACCGAGTGCTTTTTTCAAATTCGAAACGGAAAGCGCAATTTTCAATTTTGAGGAGGGAAGTGCGAGGTGAGCGATCGTCGCGGAGCCGAGCTCTTTATCCGGTTCTTGGGGATGCTGGAAAAAGAGGACGAATTTCTTCGTCTTCTGCGGGCGGATGATTTCCCGGACGGATTCGGGTGGGATAAAAAGTGGCTGCTCTAATGTCATAAAGCGACATTCTCGACGAAAAGGGCGGAAAAAGGTAGCGTAACCGTATGAAACGTTCGGTATGGAATGTCGCCCTGTCCGGTTTGAAATGTCACAGCACCGTCTTTTTTATGGCGATCGCGCTCAGCGGGTCGGCTTGCGCGCATGAGCGCATCTTCGACGTCCATGCGAATGTAGAAATCACTCGGGATGCGCTGATTGAAGTGCTGTCTTCGTCTGAGGAAGTGATCGTGGGCGAAAAGCACGATACCGCGTCCATTCAGAATGCCGAGGCAAAGCTGTTTTCCGACTATGCCCGCGTCCGAAAAGAACGGATCACGCTGGCTTGGGAATTCTGGAACTGGAGCGAGAAAGCGGCGCTCGATTCCGCTTACGCAAAGTTCCAGCGCGATAAAATTACCGGACAGGAGTTCATGAATGGGGTTTTCGGTGGGAAAAATTCTGAGCCGACCTATGTGCGTTTAATCGAGGCGGCGAAGGCTGCGGGAGCTGACGTCTTAGCAACCAACCTCACTCGGGAGGAGAAAGCTACGGTAACGCGCGGTGGGTTGGGTGCGCTGAATCCGTCGCTCCTACCGCCCGGGTTTGAACTCGGAGACGCAAACTACCTCGAGCGATTTACCGCTGCGATGGGAGGGCATGGAGCGCCCGCGATTTCGAATTATTTCGCTGCTCAGAGTTTAGTGGATGACGTCGCAGCGATGCACGTCGCGCGCGATCGCTCCACGCTTTCGGTCTTTCTTGTCATCGGATGTTTTCACACACGCTATTTCGGTGGGGTCTGGCAGCGCATGGTGAAACGGTCTCCTGGAAAATCACTTACCCTGATCGAAATCGCGGATAGTGGGGACGAGACGGACTGGGAGACGATCATGCACGATCCGAAATATGGAGCGGTCGCGGATTACTTGATTTTGGAGTAGTTAGGATTGGGAGTTTTTGTCGGCAGTCGACCCTGACAGCTCGCCGACCATTCGAATTCCCAGCGCTCAGCCTTCCGTTCCTAAAAACGCCCGCTGAATCAGCGTCACGGTCGCCTGGATTTTCTTTAAATCGGCCGGAGCGACGAAGATCGTGTCATCGCCGGCGATGGTGCCGAGGATCTGGCCACTCATCTGCGAATCGAGGTACCGAGCAACCAGCGATGCCGAGCCGGGTGAAGTGTGCACGACGATCAGCGAACCATTCGAGTCGACGTCCATCACGAGATTCTTCATCGAATTTGCGACCGGAGCGGGCACCGGAGCATTGATGAATTCTTCGCCGAGTCGGTAGACGGTCCGCCCTTCATGATCTACCGTTTTGATCGCTCCGATCCGCTTGAGATCTCGAGAGATCGTCGACTGAGTCACCGAAAATTTCTTTTTTTCGAGAGCTTCGCGAATCTCGTCCTGAGTCGACGCCGAACCGCTGTAGAGGATTTCTTTGAGAAGTTGGAGGCGATCCATGAATGACTCGATTCTGATTTAGGTCTGGGGGCGGGCCAGTAAACCGAGGAGCAGCGCCTTCTGGGCATGCATGCGGTTTTCCGCCTGACGGTAAATGACGGAGTTCGGGTGGTCGGCCATCGCTTCCGAAATTTCTTTACCCCGCACCATCGGCATACAGTGCATGACGATCGTATCAGACCGCGCGGCCGAGAAAAGGGATTCGTTCACTTGGTAGCCTTTGAACTGGAGTTCTCGTTCCATTTCTTCATCTTCCTGACCCATAGAGGCCCAGACGTCGGTGTAAATGGCATCGACTCCCTTCACCGCATCTTTCGGGTCGGTGATCGCTGTGATCGAACCGCCACCCTCCGCCGCACGCGCCTTAGCTTTTTTCACGATGAAAGCGTTCGGCTCGAAACCCTTCGGGCAAGCATACACCACGTCGACCCCGACGAACGGCATCAGCAGCAGAATCGAGTTCAACATATTATTACCGTCGCCGATGTAAGCGAGTTTTAGGCCTTCTAATTTTCCAAACGATTGTTTGAGAGTTTGGAGATCTGCGAGGACTTGGCAGGGATGATGGGAATCGGATAACCCGTTAATCACAGGGATCGGGCAGTCTTTCGCCATGCGGTCGAGATTTTCGTGATCGAAAGTCCGAAGCATAATTCCATGTGAATACTGAGCAATCACCATCGCCGTGTCTTCGGGTGTTTCTTTTTTTCGAACGGAAGAAACAAGTTCGATCGCTTGAGCTCCGATTTCTTGAAGAGCGACGGTGAAGCTCATACGCGTGCGAAGCGATGGCTTTTCGAAGACGAGCGAAACGTTTTTACCGGCGAGTTCCTGCCGTGTCTTACCCGCGCGCCTTTCCGAGCGCAGGGTTTCGGCGAGCTCTAAGAGCTCCAGAAGTTCTGCGCGAGAAAGTTCTTCTCCGGTTAAAAAATGTCGGGTTTTTAAGTGAAGCATTTTCAAAATTCTTTTCTTCCGACGGAGCGAAGTCGGCAGACTGTTCCCACGCCTTGGTCGGTAAAGAGTTCTTCGAGAAGTCCGTGCGGTCGTCTCGCATTAAAGATGTGAACGTCGTTGACGCCATTTTTTAGAGCATGAAGAACGGTGTTCGCTTTCGCGAGCATCCCGCCTTTAACCACGCCGTTTTCGATGAAACTTTCTAAATCTCCCGCATCAAGTTCTTCGACGAGCCTTCCATCCGGTCCGAGAATACCATCTTGGTCGGTGAGGAAGAGGATTTTATCGATGTCGAGAGCCTCGGCGATGCGAACCGCCGCCCAATCCGCATTGATGTTGAAGGCCTCTCCATTCTCGCCGATTCCCACGGGCGCGATCACCGGAATCGTGCCCATTCCTTCGTCCTGGGTTCGCAAAATGGCTTCGATCGCGGCCGGTCGGACTTCCGTGATTTCCCCAACTAACCCGAGATCCTTTCGCATGGGTCGACAAAACAGCGTTTGGGCATCGGTCCCCGAAAGGCCGATCGCTCGAACGGCCGATTGGTTGAGACCGCGAACTATTCGGCGATTCACCTGTCCGCAAAGTACCATTTCAATGGTGTCCATCATTTCGGGAGTCGTGACTCGTAAGCCGTCGATGAAGTTCCACTGGATGCCCCGGCGCTCGAGCTCGCGATTAATCGCCGGCCCGCCGCCATGCACGAGCACGACGTTTACTCCCGCGCCCCGAATGAGCGAGAGGTCTTCGCAGAGTTGGGTCACCAAGCTTTGGTCCTCAAGCGCGGCGCCCCCGAGCTTGATCAGCACGCGAGTTCCCGTGAATTTTTTCACGTAGCCAAGGGCTGACTTTACCATCTGGAGATGGCTCGGAGAATTTCCATGGCCTG
Source organism: Oligoflexia bacterium (assembly GCA_014376785.1). Classification (GTDB taxonomy): domain Bacteria; phylum Bdellovibrionota; class UBA1018; order UBA1018; family UBA1018; genus JACMQW01. Next base: position 4,258 of record JACMQW010000036.1, on the reverse strand, counting down.
TGACTTCGGTTCGTTGGTTCATCAATTATAGTCCGTATTAATGTCGACGTAACGTTTCGAGAGGTCGCAGCCCCACGCCGTCGCCGACTCAATTCCCGACCGAAGATCAATGTCGATCACCACGGTGTCGGATCGTAACGAAGACCGAACCGCCGTTTTATCAAACTCAACGGGAGCACCGTTCTCAAACAGAAGATGATCCTGGATCTTCAACGTCATGCGGTCGAGGCTCGCGGCGGGAATTCCTTCCGCTCCGAGCCTCGCCAGAATGCGTCCCCAGTTGGGGTCTTCTCCATGAATTGCAGTTTTAATCAAAGGGCTAACCGTTACGCCTCGAGCGGCTTTCCGTGCGAGCGCTTCGTCGCCGCAGTGACGAATATCGACTTGGATGAGCTTGGATGCGCCCTCGCCGTCCCGAGCGATCGCCTGGGCTAGAATTTTCGAGACATTAAAAAGGGCGTCTTGAAAAATTCGGTAGTCGTCATCATTCGCAAGCGGCACACCGGAAGCGCCGTTTGCGAGTAAAAAAACGCAATCGTTCGTCGATGAGTCTCCGTCTACAGAGATCATGTTAAACGAAACATCAGCGGCTTTCCGGACGAAGTCTTGAGCAACCGCGGTGGGAAGAATGGCATCCGTCAGAAGGTAGCCGAGCATGGTTCCCATGTTCGGATGAATCATTCCCGATCCTTTACAAATTCCGGTGATCCGAACCGTCCCGTTTGATAGCTTCACGTCTTGAGCAATCGTTTTAGGCACGAGATCGGTCGTGAGGATCGCCAGCGCAAAGGTCTCCCCGAAGTCCGTCGCTTTTTCGACCACTTCAGAAGCGCATGCCTCCAGCTTTTCAATTTCGATTTGTTTACCGATCACACCGGTCGATGCAGTCAGAACTTGGTGGGGGAGGCAGCCGATCACTTTCGCAATCGAAAGCGCCATTCGCCAGTTCTTCTCTCTGCCTTCTTCGCCGGTGGCCGCGTTTGCTTGCCCCGAGTTCGTGACGATGGCCCGAACATGCTTCGAAGGCAGCAGTCCCATGCAATACTGAATGGGGGCTGCTTTACACTCGTTGCGCGTGAATACGCCCACACCGACAGCTTCCGGTTCGGAAATCAGCACGCCATAATCCGGGCGGTAACGGCGCACGCCGGAATTGACTCCGCCTGCTTTGAAACCTTTCGGAAGTGGGGTCCGTGAAATGCCTGGTCCGGTCGTCATGTTATTCATTCTCCAATGGGTTCAGATTTTGGGTTAGCGCTGCAGAGGACATTCGGGGAAGCGGAATCAGTCCCGTCTCTACCGGTTGGTCGATCAGCCGGTTCAAGTTTTCTACAGCTTGGGAAGCGGCGCCTTTCAGTAAGTTATCCAAGAGCGAATAGAGGTAGAGCTTGCTGGGTTTGCTCGACGCGTCGACGTTGTATCCGATATGCACTCGGTTCGAACCGACGACTTGCTTCAGGGAAAGCAACCTTGGGTTCTTGGAAGGATCAATTTCTCCGTGTCTCACGAGGGGGTAAGTCGCGTAGGCGTGGTCGAACGCAGACTTCACGTCTTCCAAAGTTTTCCCCGGAGCCATCCGCGCGTAGACTCCCGAAATGATCCCCCTCGGAGTGGCGAGGAGCGAAGTCGAGAAATGAGGATCGATCTGAACGCCGGCGTATTCTTTCACGGCTTCGAGGATTTCGGGAAAATGTTGGTGAGCCCCGATTTTGTACGGTAGGCATTCTCCGGAAACTTCAGAAAATAGAAGCGCTGCCGAAGCTTTTTTTCCTGCCCCCGTCGTACCAGACTTCGAATCAATAACGAGGGATGCAGGATCGATGACGCCCTTTTTCAAAAGGGGTAAAATCGCAAGTAACACCGACGTGACGAAGCAGCCGGGGTTTGCGACCAGAGTGCCCGGGCTTTTCGATGAATCGGATCTTTCCGACTTCCGGTTCTTCATCGGTCCGCAAAAAGGAACCAAACCGTATTCGGCGGCTGCTAACGAATCCGTCGCCGTGTGCGTGAATCCGTACCACTGCGGATAGAAATTTGCGGGCAATCGAAATGCACCCGACAGATCAATCACGTTCACGCCTTTTTTCACTAATTTCGGCGCGAGCTCGAGGGATATTTCCGCAGGCGTGGCTAAAAAAATTGTATGAAACTGCTGGGCCAGACTCGGGGAATCCAGCGCGGACATGTCGAGGGTTGGCACTCCATTCGCGGATTCTTCAAAAAGTTCGCTCGCGAGCGAAAAACGCGCAGGATCGACCGCGAAACAAGCAGTGAGTTTCACGAAGGGGTGGGCAAGGAGAAGGCGCGCGAGTTCGAGACCCGAATAACCTCGGGCGCCTACGATACCGACCGAATAATAAGAAGACCGAGCCGTCTCATATTTATGCGTCATAGTGATTAAATATGCGCATATTATCGACCAGTCAATGAATAAACGTTGAATTCGTGAATTATTATGCATAGAGTGAGATTAATTAAAGGAGCTGAAATGACTGAAAAATCTAAAAAGACCGTTGTACTTGTTTACTCTGGAGGGTTGGATACCTCGATCTGCATCCCGATGATGAAGGAAGACTACGGTTATGATCACGTCGTGACGGTGACCGTCGATGTGGGACAGTCGGCGGAAGACATTCAGCAAGCCGCCGAAAAGGCGAAAATAATGGGGACGGAACACTACACCGTCGATGCGAAAGAAGAATTTGCGGCCGAGTATTGCTTCCGCGCCGTAAAAGCAAACGCGATGTACGAAGGTTATCCGCTTTCGACCTCGATCGCGCGCCCGCTCATTGCGGCGAAAGCGGTAGAAATCGCGCAGAAAATCGGTGCGACAGCCTTTGCGCACGGTTGCACTGGTAAAGGGAACGACCAATTCCGGATTGAATACGGCATTCGAGCGCTCATGCCTGAAGCCGTCATTCACGCTCCCATTCGAGAAAAGAACCTGACGCGAACTTGGGAGATCGAGTACGCGAAAAAGAAAAATATTCCGATTCAGCAGTCGCTCGAAAAAATTTGGTCCATCGACGAGAACCTCTGGGGTCGCTCCATCGAAGGCGGGCGACTAGAAGAGCCGAACTTTGCTCCACCGGAAGAAATCTTCCAGTGGACGAGTTCGCCCGAGACAGCGCCAGACGTCGTGACGACTTTGAAAATCGATTTTAAACTCGGAGTGCCCGTCGCGCTGAATGGTGAAGCGCTCGGAGCGAGTCTGCTCGTGATGAAAGCGAACCGATTTGCAGGCGATAACGGCATCGGTCGGATCGACGTCATGGAAGATCGGATGCTCGGCTTGAAAGTGCGTGAAAATTACGAATGTCCGGGGGCGATGCTCATTTTGAATGCGCATAAAGCCCTCGAGGCGTTGGTCCTCACGCGCGAAGAAATCAAATTTAAGGAGAAGGTCGATGCCCAGTGGAGCGACATCGCTTACCAGGGCCTTTGGTGGGATCCGTTTAAAGATGACCTCGAAGCTTTCATCAATCAAACACAGAAACGGGTGACCGGCACGGTCACACTTCGCCTCTATAAAGGTGGCATGCAGGTGATTGGTCGAGAATCTCCGTGGGCGCTCTACTCGGAAGACCTCGCTTCGTTCGATACGACGACGTTCGACCAACGGGAGTCGACCGGAATGGTGAAGAATTTCGGTTTGCAGCAGCGCATGTTCTTTCACCTTGCGAAGAAGCTATAGACTGGTTTTGATACGGAATCTGGGCAGGTTGTCTTCTCGAAGGCGCCTGCCCAGATTTTTAAAACATTCTCTCGGAATAAATTCTGAAAACGGTTGGGGTGGCAGTAGATGGCAAAACTTTGGGGCGGGGCTTTCGATAAAAGCACTCATCGGGATGTGGAGATCTTTACCGCTTCGATGGCGATCGATGAACGACTCTGGGAAGTCGACATCGCGGGCTCGATTGCGCACGCAAAAATGCTCGGGCAGACGGGAATCATCTCAAAGCGAGACTCTGAAAAAATCGTCGAGGGCTTGCAGGACGTAGCATCTCGGATCGGATCAAACGAACTTTCATTCGATCCCACCGCAGAAGACGTCCATTCGGAGATCGAAAGATTTCTCGTCGATGCCATCGGCCCCCTCGCCGGAAAGCTCCACACCGCGCGTTCTCGGAACGACCAAGTCGCGACCGATACGCGACTTTACCTCCGCGGTAAAATCGTCGAATTAAATCATGAATTAGCGGCGACTCAGTCTTGGCTTCTAGAGTCGGCACGGGGTGAGACGGATACCGTGATGCCG
>JACMQW010000035.1 GCA_014376785.1 Oligoflexia bacterium | reverse complement strand
TTCGGGAATTTCGAAGTTTAAGTTTTCATTCAGCGCAGTCACTTCCATCCGCGCGGGGACGATGTAACTGTTCTCACCGAGTTGCTTCACATCGACGGCTTGGTCGTCATGCTCGTCTTCGATTTCGCCGACGATTTCTTCGACGATGTCTTCGAAAGTGAGGATTCCGATCGCGCCCCCATATTCGTCGACGATCACGACCATTTCGGTTTCGTCTCGTCGCATGATTTTTAGCAGGTCGTCGAGGTGATGCGTTTCCGCAACGTAAGTCGCCGTTTCCACGAAATTTCGCACGCTCTGCTGGGGGTCGGGTGCTCGAAAGAGATCTGAGACTTCGAGGATGCCGACGATGTTATCAATGCGGCCAGAGTAGACGGGCATGCGAGAATGGCGGTGGGATTTAAATCGTTCGAGACCATCCAAAATTGTGGCGTGTTCTTCGATGGCCTCGACTTTGATCAGCGGAATTAAAATGTGTTTCGCCTCGGTCCCCTTAAAATCGAAGATCCGCCGGATCATGCGTTTCTCGCTGACTCCGAGTTCACTTTCTCGTTTTCCGTAAGACAGAAGCGTGAGGAGTTCATCCCGGCCCGACGGAGATTTTCCGGTCAGCATTTCTTCGATGGGTCGAAGCACTCGGGATAAGCCGCTCGTGTAAAATGAGATGGTGCGGGTGAGCGGATAAAAGAGGAGGTACACAAAAGATACGGGGTAAGAAACCCAAGGCGCCACGCGATTTGCGTATTTCTGATAAACGGTTTTCGGAATGAGCTCACCCAAGATCACGACGAGTGGGGAAGCGATCGAGACCGCGATCCACTCCGATGATTCTCCGTACTTACCGCGAGCCCAGAGCGAGCAGAGTGCAGAAATGAGGATCACACAAAACGCCGTCATGACGAGAGTCGACGTAAGTACCCGCTCAGGGTGTTTCGCGAGCTGCAGCGCAAGTTTCGCTCGGCTGGAACCGTTTGCGGCCCGCGCTTTTAAATCAATTTGATCTGCCGACAAAAGGGCAATCTCGCTGCCGGAGAAAAATCCCTCAATTAAAATCAGCGGAATGAGGAGCGAGATGAGGAGTTCGGTGGAGAGCTGGCTCATAGTTCGTCCTCCTCATCATCATCGATCAAGAGTTCATCCAGTAGCGCTTCCAGCACGTCGTTCATCGTGACCACGCCGACTGAGGCGCCTTGGGCATTCGTGACCATCGCAAGGTGAACGCGCTGCCGCTTCATTTTTCGAAAGAGTGAGTTCAGTCGAGTCACTGCACTCACGAAAAAGGGTTTCCACATGTATTCAGAAATCGGCGTCGCAAGATCTGCTTTTTCAAGCTTTGCGACTAAGAGGTCCTTTGAGTAGAGCAGTCCGACCACATCGGAGCGATTCTTTCCGTAAACGGGAACCCGGGAATAGCGTTGGCCGGAAGATCCGTCGCGCATACTGATCAGCGCTTGGCTGAGTGAAGTCGTCTGGGGCAGCATGAAAGTGCGTGAGAGGGGAGTGGCGATTTCGCTCACCGCAGTGTCATCCAAATCGAAAACGTTCCGAATTAGCTGGAGTTCAGAAGAACCAACCGTTCCTTCTTTTTGGGCTTCTTCGACCATGGTTAAAAAATCTTCTTCCCGCAGTTTTGAGCGGGTCGAAATCATTTTTTGCTCGGGATTTTTTCCCGGAATCATCTTAGCGACTAACCTCTGCGTGCCAATGACGGTCATGCGAATGGGCGCCATGATTTGGTAGAGCAAGTGAAGCGGGCCGATCGTAAGCGGGGCGACGAGCGTGTTTGTTCGTGCAGCGATGATTTTCGGAGTGATCTCGCAGAAAATAAGAACGATGGGGGAAGTGAGTACCGCGCCGAGCACGAGGTCGATCCCCCAAGGTGGAAGCCGATGAAGCCAACGCTCGCCGATGATGGCGAACCAACCGACGCCGTGGTTATTTGCGACCGCTTCCGACACCAATGTCGAAATCGCGATATTGGATACTTCGTTACAGATCAGGATCGTAACCAAAACCCCGGTCGGATCGCTCAGGAGCTTTTTGATCAAGCGATAGGAAGGCTTAAATCGCTCGCGCAAGTGCTTGAGTTGGACTTTAGAAAGCGAAAAAAGCGCGATCTCGGATCCTGAAAGGAAACCCGAGATCGCGATTAAAATAAGAACCAGTAAGGTGGACAGTGTTTCCACAGTTCCGAGCTTACCCGATTTCCAACAAGATTACCGACCTTTTGCGGCGGCGGCCGCGGCGGCCCCACCCATTCTACGACGACCCGTGACGGTCTTCGGGCGTTCGACTTTGTCTTGGTCGTTGCCTTTGATCTTGCTTGCCAGGGCGACGTCGAGAACCTCGTCGATCGTTTTTACTGGAACAAACGTGAGTTGGTTTCGGATTTCCACAGGAATGTCTTCTAGGTCTTTCTTGTTTTTGTCAGGAATGATCACGATTTTCACGCCGTGTCTCATCGCAGCCAAGGCCTTTTCTTTCAATCCGCCAATCGGTAGCACTCGCCCGGTAAGAGTGATCTCTCCCGTCATGGCCACATCTTTGCGAATCGGGATTCCCGTGAGGCGAGAAATGATGGCAGTCGCCATCGTGATCCCAGCCGACGGGCCGTCTTTCGGAATTCCTCCTTGCGGATAGTGAACATGGATGTCCGTATTCGCGAGGGCGTCTTCGTCGAGACCGAAGTCCTTTGCTCTCCAACGGATCAGGCCGAGGGCAGCGTGCGCTGACTCTTTCATCACATCGCCGAGCTGGCCGGTGAGGGTGATGTTTCCTTTTCCTTTGATTGCCGTGGTTTCGACGTAGAGGATTTCTCCGCCGACCGACGTCCAAGCAAGGCCGGTTGCGATTCCAACTTCATCCGCTTCCTGCTCTTCTTCTCTGGAGAAGGGAGCGGGTCCGAGGAGTTTGCCAACCGTAGCGGCATCGATGAGCGTCTTCTCGGTTTTTCCTTCTGCGACTAAGCGGGCAGTTTTCCGGCAGACGGTTCCGATTTGGCGCTCGAGATTCCGGAGTCCGGCTTCTCGGGTGTAGCCCGTGATGACGGCGCGCAGGCCTTCATCGGTGAATTCGATTTGCTCGTTCTTCAAACCGTTCTCGACGATTTGCTTCGGAGTCGTGTACTTCTTTGAGATGAAGAATTTTTCTTCTTCCGTGTAACCTGGGATTTGGATGACTTCCATCCGGTCGCGAAGAGCCGGAGGAATGTTATCCAAAACGTTACAGGTTGCGATGAAGAGCACGTTCGAGAGGTCAAGCGGCACGTTCAGGTAATGGTCCCGGAACGTGTGGTTTTGTTCCGGATCGAGCACTTCGAGGAGCGCCGACGCGGGGTCACCGCGGAAGTCGTTCCCAAGCTTATCGATCTCATCGAGAACGAAGATCGGGTTATTGGTACCCGCTTGCTTCATGCCTTGAACAATTCGTCCGGGAAGTGCCCCGACGTATGTTCTGCGGTGTCCGCGAATTTCGGCTTCGTCTTTTACTCCGCCAAGTGAGATGCGAACGAATTCACGTCCCATCGCTCTGGCGATTGATTTCCCGAGACTTGTTTTTCCAACTCCTGGAGGTCCAGAGAGGCAGAGAATCGGGCCTTTCATTTTATCTTTCAACCGACGAACGGCTAGGTATTCGAGAATCCGCTCTTTTACTTTATCGAGATTGTGGTGGTCATCGTCGAGAATTTCCTTGGCGCGTTTCAGCTCCAAATTGTCTTTCGACTGCTTCGCCCAAGGGGTCTCGATTAACCAATCGATGTAGGAACGGAGCATCGAAGCTTCGGATGCATCGGGATGCATGCGCTCCAAACGTCCGAGCTGTTTCATCGCTTCGACTTCGACTTCTTCAGGCATCGTCGCCTTCGCTACTTTTTCGCGAAGTTCGTTGATTTCTTCAGACTTCGAATCGCCGTCACCGAGTTCGCTCTTGATGGCACGCATCTGTTCACGAAGGAAGTATTCCTTTTGTGACTTTTGCATTTCGTCTTTTGCCTGTGAACGAATTTTCGCTTGCAGGGTAAGGACTTCAATTTCGCGAGTGAGGCTCTCATGAATTTTCGTCAAACGATCGAAGGAATCGGTCGTCTCCAGAACATTTTGCGCTTCCGCGACTTTCAATCCGAGGTTTGATGCCACGAGATCGGCCATACGACCTGGATCGGTGATGTCATCGAGAACCATCAGAATGTCGGGCGCAAGAGATTTTCCGAGGGCAATCACGCGCTCGAGTTGTTCACGAACCGTCCGCATCAGGGCTTCTGCGTCTGATTGACGAGGACTGACGGTTTCAGTGATCCGGTCGATTCCCACTTCATAGAAGGGTTCACGGGATTTGAAATCTTTGATGGTCGCTTTGCAAAGTCCTTGGGTCAGAATTTTAATCCGGCCGTCGGGAAGTTTGCGCATGCGCATGATCATCGCGACGGTACCGGTCTGGTAAATTCCGTCAGGTGAAGGATGCTCGTCACTGATGTCTTTTTGAGATGCGAGGAGGATGAGTCGATCGGAGCGCGAAAGCGCTTCTTCGACTGCTTTGATTGAAGAATCCCGGCCCACGAAGAGGGGGATGATCATATACGGGAACACCACTATGTCACGTACCGGTAGCATGGGTAGCGTGCTTGGGATTTCCACTTGTTCGCCGTCGTAGTTAGTTACCATTCTCTGAGTCCCTCTGTGTAGGTTGATCTAGCTCCAAAGAACGAATCGGTGGCGAATCGAGAACTCTTTAGGATCAACAAGACGAATTCGGAAGAAAAACTTACCAGACTGAAACCAACCAGGCTGAACACCGATTTCGTCCCTAAAACGACAGAAACCAGCCGAATCCGGCTGGTTTCTGTCATGATAAGCAACCACTTCAGTCGGGGAATTAGGTGTCGAGAAGGGGGCAGCCACTCCATTCAAGTTCGAGCACCCAGCGATCTCCCATTCGAGAAACGGTGGCCACGGTGGCTTGAATTTTCGTTGAGCGGTCATTCGATTCGTCGAGCAAGTCTACCAGTGCGCGAGTTCCTTTAGAGAGAGGAGTCGTTTGGCTCGGCGTGGAAACGAAATGAGCTCCCCGAGAATGGGCTTTGGTGACTTCACCGCCGATGGATTGGCGGTTATCAAAAAGTACCGCACAGAAAACTTTCGAACTCGTCTGAATGTCGACGCCTTGAAAAGGCCGCGCCACCTTTACCGGCTGGAGAATCGGAGTGTCTACGGCCGCCGGAATTTTCGTGAGAGTCTTCGTTCGTTCTGCCGGAAGCCCGGGAGGTGAGGTGAGTTTCCGCGGGACAGCGCTCCAATCAGGGGCTTCACCGTCCCACATCCATTCATAACGATAGAATTCTCCGGAGAGTTTTAACTCCTCCACTTGGGGAGGAGTGAACGGTCCTGAGACTTTGCCTTCTTTAGCGAGATAGAGGAGTGCTTCCATTTTTTTGTTCCTACTTCCTATTCTGTCTAAAGGCGGGTAACTTTGAAATAAATATGATGAACCATAAGCATTCGCTTGATGCGAAATTTTTCAGGATGAAAACATCGGCCTCGTTCATGGTTGCAGCTGTCATTGGATTGACGGCTGCGAGCTTCGCTCCAGCTGCGCATGCAGCACCAGTTGCGAATGTACGCCGCGCTCCTGCAGCGGCTCCTCCGGGAGTTGCGCCAGGGAATGACGGGGCCCTCCGTCCTTCTGCGGATGCGAACGACGACGCCGGCACGTTGCCCGAACGAATCGATGTTCAGACGATGAAGCGTCGCTACTGGACGGTAGGTAATGAAGATTTAATGGATGTGGTTCAGAACCGCCTCTACACCAAAAAAGGACGGATCGAATTAGGCGTTCGCTATGGATTTTGGTCGGACGATCCTTTTCAGGACATGAAGACGACCGGAGTTTCCCTAGGTTATCATTTCAACGAGTTCTGGTCGCTGCACGCGTTTTACGCGAAAGTGAGCGCTTCGAATAACCAAGCCTATGCCCAAGCGGCTAAGCTTCTCATTCCGACGATCAATCCGAGCACTTCGGTAAGCGGGCTCGAAGCTCGGGCGAGTTTGATTTACGGAAAACTTTCTCTGCTGGGAAGTAAGATCATTTATTACGATCTGAACGTCGCTGGGGGATTATCTCAGCACAAAGCAGTCGTCGGAAGTTCGACCGGGTTCTTTGTCGGGCTCGGCCAGCAGTTTTTCTTAAACAAGACGTTCTTTCTAACGCTGGATTATCGGCTTCTCTTTCACACCGACAAATTCAATAGCCCACCAGCTGTTGACCGTTCTTTGACGACAAACTGGATTCAGCTCGGGGTGGGTGTTTTCGCTTTTTAATGAGCGATTCATTTTTTATCTCAGGACTTTTGGCGCTCCCGGCGATTCTCTGAAAGGAGTCGCCGGGAGTGTCTTTTTCGGCACTCCCGACCAAAATGAAAACAATTGTTAAGTTGGCATTTTAGGCCTTACCCAACCCGATCCTCCTGACGATAGGTTTCTTGGACAGCTCTTTCTCGTTGGCTAGCGAGTCAGACCCATCCCTAAAAGGGGTTCCCTTTTTGGAAACAGATCGTAGGAGAGATCCATGGGTAAGTTTACTGACTTTATCCTCAATAATTTGTCGCACGTTTTACCAATCATCATCGCCGGCGTTTTCGCGGTGGCGATCGTTCTCGAGAGAGTGAAAGTCGTTTTCTTCACTTATCCACTCGCAGGACGAGCAAAGTTCTATCACCGAATTCGTGAGCTTGTGATGGCGGATAAGGTCCAGGACGCAGTCGCGCTCTGCGACCAGTACCCACAGAAGCCTGCTGCACAGGTGATGAAAGAAGGTCTTCTTCGTGCCCATCTGCCTGAGCAGATGGTGAACGATGGTCTGAATATCTGCGTCGGTGAGTGGATTGAAAATATTTCGAAGCGAACTGCGTTTCTTTCCATGATTGCAAACGTCGCGACCTTACTCGGCCTCTTCGGAACGATCGCCGGTCTGATCCAGTCATTCGAAGCCGTCGGAACTGCGAACCCGCAAGAGAAGTCTGCACTTCTCGCTGCCGGTATCTCGACCGCCATGAACGCGACCATGATGGGTCTCGGAGTTGCTATCCCTGCGATGGTGGCTTTCAGTTTCATCATGAACCGCACGAACAGAATGGTGAGCGAACTCGACCAATGCTCGTTGGAAGCGCTTGATATCATTCGTCAGCGTTCTTACGGAGTGGACACTAAGAGGATCGCATGAGCAGGCGTGGAGGGGGAGGTTCACTCGATTTCGATCTGAACTTAGCCCCGATCATCGACTGTTTTACAGTCTTGATCACTTTCATGCTGGCATCTGCCTCTTTCATTTCGGTTTCGATTTTCGATGCGGGGTTTACTCCGGCTGAAGCGCAGGGAGATCCTGCGCCTCCGCCGATCACGGTGACTTTGGATTTGAAAAAAGATGGCTCTATCCAAGTGGTGACTAAGGGAACGCTCGAGTCGAAAAATACTTTCGCGAATCCCGACGAAGCGGCGGAAGCCTTACGACAGTTGAAAGAAAAATATCCGGGAGTGGAGTCCATGACGATCACTGCGGATGCGGAAGTAGAATACGACTCGATCGTGAAAGCGATGGAGAAAACCCGGAAATACATGCCGGGAATGGTTTTAGGAGGGTTCTAGCCATGCATACCGGCGGATCATCAGGCCCCAGCAGAAGAGGATCGGGAGGAGGACGTCGCAGACGATCGCACGGAAGTGACGAGATCCCTCTCCAAATCACGTCGATGGCAGATATCTTCACGATTCTGCTCGTCTTCCTTTTGAAGAGTTACTCGGTCAGCGCAATCGACGTCGATGTCGGTAAAGACATCAAGCTTCCGGTCGCAAACGGTGGAACCGAAAGCGTCGAAGCGATGAAGGTGCAGGTGACCGCAAACGGAATCACCATCGAAGGGAAACCAGTGTTGACTCTGACCGGGTACATCGCTTCGCCTAAAGATACGGCTGCGGATGGTACTTTTCCTGAAGTGGTGAAGGCACTCAAACACGAGCGTGAGAAGCAGAGGCAAATTGCTTCTGAGCAACTCAGGCAAGGCGGCAAAGCGGAAGACGTGAAGAAGAACTTCGACACGAAACTTCTGGTCATTGCCGACAAACGAGTGCCTTACAAGCTTCTGAAGAACGTGCTCGCCTCCGCTTCGGCGATGGATTTTACCGATTTTAAGCTCGTGGTTGTGACCGCGGAATAAGTGAAGAGGACGCCCATGAAAAGTGCTTTGCATCGCAGAACAGTCATATTCCTCGCTCTAGCCAGTTTGCCGATCACCGTCGCGCAAGCTGCTCCTTCGAAGAGTTTGACTACGAAGCAGGAACGGGTCGACCGTGCAGTTGACGAAATGGCTGCGTCCTCACGCGAAACCGCGATCTTAAACCTCAAGCGGATGCTGAAGTTAAAGCGCGGTAAACCGGAAGAGGCGATGATCATCTGGCGTTTAGCCGACATGGAATGGCGTTCTTCGAAAAGCTATTTCCGGGTTGGTGTATCCCAAGACAACCAGAATAATCGATCTAACACGCGTTTAAACGAACTCTTGGAAGCTTGTATCGCGCACACGACTGAACTTCTGACTCGGTTCCCTAAATTTCCGACCATTCGCGACGTGCTCGTGCGCCGCGGTCGCACGTTTGAAGAACTCAAGAAAAAGGATTACGCGCTTCGGGATTACTTGGACTACATCAAAAAATACCCGGACGAAAAACAAACCGTTGAAGTTCGGTTGATGGCGAGCGATGTGCTCGCTGAACAAAATCGGCACCAAGAAATCATCTCGATTCTGAAGCCAGTCGATGTTACGAAAAATCTCGGTGGGCTGGAATCGCAAGTTGCTGAGAAACAAGCTCTTGCGAATTTCAACGTTGAAAATTATCCAGAAGCCTTTCGCAAAGCGGAGTGGCTCCTTCGCTATGATCACGCAAAGGGACTCAATAAAGATAAAGGCGGTCATTATGACGAAGTCGTCAGCATGGTTGCGCTTTTTTACGGTACCGCTTTTGAGAAACGCCTTGCCGGTTACTCACTCGAACACGCGATTGATTACTTTAGAAAGCTTGAGAACGGCGCCATTTTCGGAAAGCTTTCTCATGAATTCATGATCGTGATGCGATCAAAAGAAATGCAGGCGGAGACGCTTGCTTGGAAAGACCTCGCGTTGGCTCGAATGCCAAGATCTTTCGACACCCTCTGGATTTTAGTCGATACTTACGATGCGCTGATCAACTGGAAAGATTTTCCGCGGTTTGCGAATATCGAAAAAGATTTTGGAAACTACTTTGCCCAAAATCCTACGGCAGCAGCAAAAGCCGCAAATACGGATTGGTATAAGCATTTCAAAAAGACTCTCCTGGAGTTTGCCGATAAAATTTACGCGACTCTGCCTAAAAAAGATCCCAATGAAAACGATTACAAAGTCATTCAAGGGCCATATCTGCAAGCGTTGAACGCTTATGCGAAGATCGCGGATCCGAAAGATGACACGAAAGCGAAAGTTCGCTTTCGTGCCGGAGAGTTCTATTCGAACATGAAGGACTGGGAAAAAGCTCAGCAGGCTTTCACCGAAGTCTACCAAGCAAAATTATTCGTGGTTGCTGATGCGAACCTGAGAGACCAAGCTCGCTTGCGCGCAATGACGGCTCGTTACGACTCCTTCAAAGCAAAGGGAGTCATTCCTCAGTCCTTGAAAGCCGCCAAGTTAAACTCGCCTAAACGCCCGCTTCCAAGCGACGTGGTCGAGTGGATTAAGTGGGTGGATGAAGTTGCGGCCCAAAAGACGAGCCAGCCAGAAACAATGGATAAGCTTCTTTTCGAGGCGAATCGCGTGGTTTACTCTTACGGTGACGTGGACAGCGCCTACAAGCGCATGCTTCATTATGTGGGAACTCGCCCGAATTCGAAATTAACTCCTGCGGTTTGCGCTTTGGTGATCGATACTCTGATTGAGAGTGACGCTTGGGTGGCCACGCGCACGCTTGCGATGAAGTTCCAGGAAATGCCGAACGTCGCCGTCGGTGAGTTTAAAGCCAAACTGGTTCAGCTTGAACGAGATTCTCATTATAAAATCACGGTCGCGGTCTTGAAAAATAAAGACTATGCAAAAGCAAAGGCGCTCGGTGAAGAGCACCTGAAGCTGTACCCTGATTCGAAACACAAGGTCGATGTCCTGGCGATGCTTGGAAAAGTAAGCTTGGAGTTAAAGGATAACGACGCGTCGCTTGCGTACATGAACCAAGTGATCGAGGCAAATCCAAGCCACGAAACTGCGGGGGTCGCATACTTCGTTCGCGGTGCAGACGCAGAGAAGAAGTTTTTCTTCAAACAAGCATTCGCCGACTACTACAAAGTTTACAAGCTTCCGGCAGATAAGCGCGGAATCAGTGAAAACGACGCGCCTGCCCTGAAAAGAAAGTTGTTCGTTCTCGGTTTGATTGCCGACGATGCAAAAATTTCCGAGACCCTGATGAAGAGTCCGGACTTCTGCGGACGTGATCGTATCGATGACCTTCGCGCGGAATGCGAACGCTTAACCGCGCTGACCGCTGTACGAAATGACGGAGATCGCCGGACCGCATGGAATTTCATTGAGCTCGGTGACCGTGCTCCGAAAGAAGCGAAGTCTGCATGGTATGCGACCGCACTATCTCGGGGGCAGCAGATTCCGAATTCCGTGATCACAAAAACCGTGGAAGACCTTCTGAAGTCGTTTGATAAGCTCGATTCCATTTCTCAGATGGAAGTCCTTGCGGAACTCCAGACATCCGCTCCCCGCATTTACCAGCGTAAAGTCGAAGTCGTCGAAACGAACTCTCCAATCAGCCGGAGACTCGATGACCTCCAGCCAACCTTGCAAAAAAGGGTGAGAGAAGTTCAGGGTCTTGAAAAGCTTGCGGCTTCGCTGCTCGCGATTCCGGCTCCCGAAGTGAAGGTGAAGGTTCTCGGCATGCTTGCGGGAGCGTACGGAAAAATTGCCGATCAACTTCGAATGATGCCGACTCCGAAAGGCTTCAAAGAAGACGAAGAAAAAGTTTTCAAACAGGCCATGGCAAACATGCTGGACCCGCTCCAGCAAAAAATCGCTCAAATCGGTCAGCAGACGTGGGACATCGCGAAGCAAGCGGGTGTGAGGGCTCCTTGGCGGGATCCAAACCACGAGCAAACCTATGGACCCGCTTATGGTGATCACGATCTTTCTTGGAAGCCCGAATCCGGCTACCTGGGAGCAATCGGCGACAAGGGAAAGAAGTCTTCTTGGTTTGAAGTGGTGAAGCGGAAGCAAATTCGCCCGATGATCTTTTTCTATCAGTTATCGATGACGGCCCAGGCAGAGAAGCTCGGACTCGATGAGAGTGATAAAGCCCTCCTCCAGTTTGCAACACTCCGTACTTTGGGGCTCGATTCAGAGGCAAATCTTCTGATTAAGGAAAAAGCGCCAACTCTGAAAGGCGAAGCCCAGCGGCTCGGGATGCTGACGAAAGTGTATGAGAGCGTGATCTCACATTCGATCGAAGGCGTTCGCACGGCTCGTAAAGAGTTTAAAGACCTCCGACTCAAAGGAGACTCCAGCGATGAGTCGCACGTATTAGACCTAGCAGAACAAATCGACGAGACCACTTCTTCGATCATTGCGAAGGCTGAGTCTGACGCAAGAGAAAAAGCGGAAGCCGATGCGAAAGCAAAGGGTGAAGCAGAAAGCCAAAGAAAGCGTGTTCCCGCGTCGGCGGGTGCGGATGGCGTGCCTGATTCAGCAACTGAAAAGTCACCCCCAACGAAGAAGTCAGGAAAATCTTCGGCGCGCCGATAGAGAGATGTGAGCCGTGGAACGTCAGGGAGAGCAGTTATGAGAGAGAGTCAGAAAAAATCGATTTTCAATCGCCGGTCGCTTCTTTCGGCATGGTTGCTCGGATTGTCCTTTCTCGGGCAAGCTCTAGCGGCCGATGCCCCGAAGGCAGCGCCAACGAAACCTGCCGCCTCTGGAAAAGTGGACGCTGCAAATAAGGGATTTCGAAAGAAAGAACTGAATTTCGAAGAGCGGGTGATTGAAGGTCTCTCAAACAAAGGCTACGAATCGCTTTCGCAGACCGGAAGCGCCGATGGATTAAAAGGTGAAAAGCTTTACCGGAAACGGGCAGAATTCGACGACGATTCGAAATCTCTCCTGCGGGAAATGGAGTACATGAAATGAGTGCCGCAAGATTTGTGATTTCGACGACGTTTCGAGGCAGGACCCGCACGGAGACTTGGGACACGGGCACTCCGCTCATGCTCGGACGGACTGAAAAAGGTCCACTTTGGGTGATTGAGAATACCCCAAACGGTGACGTCCGCGTGCGTTCGCTGGGTGGAGAAATCGGTGAGATTTCGAATGCTCATTCTCAGGTGCTCAGTGAAGCCCAAATTGAAAAAGGCGTTCAGGTTAAATTTAAGAAAAAAGATTCAGACGAAATTAAGCTCGAGATCCGGGCAATGCGGAGTCTCCATCCTCAGTTTTACCGCGAGACCGGCGGAGTAGACTTCGCCAAAGGTTTCCAAGTCTACCACTGCGTGGGAGATTGGAATACCGAATCGACGAAACATAAGAATCGATACGTCGGTACTTTGCGCGGAGAAGAGATTTTCTTAGTTACAACCGAAGGCACGCGGGCAAAGATCACTTCTTCTCGTCCAGGGTTAGTCGTGGAATTCAACGGCGTCGTTAAGAGTTTAGAGATGGGATTGTCTTTTGACGTCTCCGCTTCTGAATTTTTCAAGGCATCCGTTCGCTACGGCTATGCAAGTTGGTACTTCGCAACCACCTCTGAAATGCGGAAGGATAAAATTTTCAGTATTCCTGACCACCCTCTTGATAATCGGGACTTCTACCGATTCGCAGCAGGGGCACTTCTGAGCTTGATGCTGATCTTTGGAGGCTCCGCGCTGCTTCCTAAACAGGAGCGCGAAGAGGTCATTCCTCCCCAAATCTTGAAAGTTCTCGTCCAAAAGAAAAAAGCGGCTGCTCCAGCGGTGAAAAAAGAAATTCCTGGAGAGAAGAAAGAAGTGAAGGAAAAGGCACTCGCCCAAAGCGAAGAAGTTGCCCCGACTCCTCCAAAGCCAGCTGAACTGATCGTTCCGAAAGGGACGTCAGGCGGTAAGAAGCTCGAGCACAAGCAAGTGCAGCGGATGAATAAAGTGAATAACCTCTACCAAGGTTTGATGCGTGGCGGTCTGATGAAGATTCTCGACTCAAAACAGATCTTGGATAGTTCGAAACTCGGAATGGGCGGGAAGCTGAAAGGCGATTCGAAGTCCGTGGCTAGTGCGCTGTCTAACCTGGCTCTGGATGTGAATGCCGGAGCAGGAGTTGGGAATTCAAAAGTAGTTGGTTTCGGTGGTTCGACGAATGCCGGAGTAAAAGGCCCAGCCACGATCGGTTATTCCGACGGCGTGAAGGGAGCGATCACTTCAGGAACCGGCAGTGACCGAATCTCATTAGGCACGGCAGAGGCGGAAGTCGAAGAGGGACTCACGAAAGATGAAGTCGGACGTGTGATTCATGCTCACATGAAGGAAGTTCGTTATTGCTACGAGTCTTCGATGGTCCGAACTTCCCGTGTGGACGGTAAAGTCATCCTTGATTTCGGAATCAATGGGAAAGGGGTCGTTGCGAAAGCAAAAGTTTCCAGCTCGACCTTACCTGACGCGGCGCTTGGCGAATGCATTATGCGCCGACTCCGTACCTGGCAGTTCCCCACACCGAAGGGCGGCGTAAACGTCGATGTCTCTTATCCCTTCAACTTCAAGACTCTGGGAGGTTAAGGCATGAGGAACTCAATCCTACTTGCGGTGGGGGCCTTGGTCTTCGCATCGAGTGTGACTCTTTCTTCGGCATTCGCAGACGCACCTACGAAAATTTTCGATGCCTGCGGCAAAGACGAACGGATTCGATTCGCGGATAACTTTCCAGAAATGGAGCTCGGATTAGCGAAGGGTGTGTCATCCGACAAAAGTCCAGGATCGGAAATCTACCGAGCCGGTTTCAAATTAAGCCAATCTAAAACTTCTTGGGAAGTTCGTGAAATCGGGGCTTACTTAAAAGCTCGCGCTTACTACGGTGATGGCCTCGTCCACTTAGCCTACCAGCGGTTTATGGCCCAGTTGATTCTCCCCCTGCAACCCGGAGTTCCGGTCGTGGGTCGGGAGGGAGCGCTTCAATGCGTTCTGAAAATTCAGAGCGATTACCCGACTCTGGGATTTGGTCGGGCCGTCGTCCCTAATTTACTTGCTTGGATGAAGCGTCCCGATGTCGACGAAGCCGGGCGTGAGAATATCGGTCGTGCACTCGTTGTTCGGATGAAGGAAGTCGTAAATGAATGGGACGAAAAAGAGGCGAGCGCCATTATCGCGAGTCTCGGTAATCTAAAAGGCTGGGCGCTCTATGCCCAAGCGCTTGCGTTTCAGCGAAATGGCCAATTCATGAAAGCGATTCCTCTCTGGGAGCGGTTAACTGAAAAGTCAGAAATGCCATCCGTATTTGCGCAAGATCGAGACACGGCGCTCGTGCTTTATGCCCGCGATCTGTATGAGTCGAAAAAGTACGACAAAGCCGCAGATATTCTCCGAATGATTCCTCGGGATTCGAACTATCTCGCTCAAGCTTTGTCAGATCTATCGTGGTCCCTTTTGCAAGCGGGCAAACGCCCCGAAGCAATCGGTGCCGCATTCAACATCCAGAAGTCGCTCCTCACTCGAGTCTATGCTCCAGAAGCTCCGCTCGTAGCCTCGATTGCACTTCATGAAATGTGTCAGTATGCGCGGGCGCTGAAGAACGCCGTCTTCTTCAAGAAAAAATATTATCCGGTGCTCATTTGGTACAACAAGCTCACTCCGAGCCAAAAAGAGCATCAGTACGCGCTCCTGACGACTGCCCTTCGTAAAAAAGGTGGAGTGCCTAACCTGGTTCTGCTCGAGTGGTTGCGCTCACCCGAATACCGAGCCTACCAACTCGAATCCAATCTCTATTTTGATGAGAAAAAGGCAGCCTACACTCTCCACACCTCCCGCGTGAACGCAGAAAAAGGTGCGCAATGGCTGAAAGAGTGGAAGGCTCCGTTGCCTCGGTTTTACAGCGAAGTGTCCCTACATCAGAAAGACCTCGGAAAATCATTAAACGGTGTTTTGAGTCGTCTGACTGCGCGCATGGCGAAGCAAGTCGCGAAGATGGCTGAGAACGTCCAGCTCTTGGAGGTCGAAATTTTCGATCACGCGGGTGAGGACATGGTCTGGCGTAACGTGAATACCGATTACCAGAAGTGGTTAGAAGAGCAGGAATCGACTTCTCGCGCGAAAGAACGTTATTGGGAATGGGGATCGATCCCGGTCGATCCTAAGGTTCACAACGAAGTCTGGGAAGACGAGCTCGGCTGGACGAGTGCGGACGTTACCGACGAGTGCAAAACAAAAGATCATTTCCGTGAAGACAAGTTTGGCGCGAAAGCTCCGAAACCTGCGGCATCGGCGGCTCCGGCAACGGAAGCTCCGACACCGAAGGCAGCAGAGTAAAAGTGTCAGTAAAGGGGATCTGTTTAGGGTCTAAGCAGTGTCTGAAAGTTCGACGCCAATTTTGGGCTTCCGAATCTTCAGAATCGAACAGAATCCGTTAGTTAAAAAAAGCACGGCGATTGCAGTGTTTAAGAATTAGCTAAGTGTTTAATCCATCGTCGGGACTCTCGGGAGAGGAGTGTGTCTCATGGATAGCAGGACGTATCATGTGAAGGTCGCTTTATTAACGGTGCTCGCTACAGTCGGATTGTCCGCCTGTAACAACACTGGGTTTTCAGTCAGCCAACTCGGTCAGAGGGAGCTTGATAAGCTCAATCCAACCGACCAGCCAACACCGATTCCTTCGGTGTTTCCTACTTCGGTACCGACTTCGGTTCCAACGTCAGCGCCGACCTCGGCTCCGACTCCGGTCCCTACTTCAGTACCGACTTCCGCGCCTACCAGCGTACCTACTTCAGCACCCACTTCGGTGCCGACGTCAGTACCGACTTCTGCGCCTACCAGCGTGCCGACGTCGACACCTTCACCGGTTCCTACGGTGGTCGTGCCGCAGCCGACTTCGAAGTCTCAGCAGGATGCGTTTAATGTTCCAGCGAATATCGTCCCGAAAGTCGACATGCTCTTTTGCGTCGATAACTCCGGTTCGATGGCTGACAAACAGAAAGTGCTGGCGGATTCCGTCGATACTTTCATCGGCCAGTTCGTTGCTCGCGGTATCGATTATCACATCGGTATTGTGACCACGGACGTTTCAAGCGTTGCGAATAATTACTGGCAAGGAAGGCTTCCAAGCTATCTCCAGCCAAATCGCGGACGATTGGAATCTCGCTATTCGGAACGCTACTTGTCTTCGAGTTCTCAGAACTCCGTCGATAAGTTTAAGGCAAACGCGAAAGTCGGAACGTCAGGTAGCGGAGAAGAACAATGTTTTTCCTCGATGCTCTACGCTCTCGATGAATCGATCGTTTCAAGCGGCGGTTTCAACGAGCACTTTGTGCGCGATGATGCCCTCCTTTCGATGATCGTGATCAGCGATGAAGATGAAGCGGTCGGTTCTGATCCTGGCCATAGAGGCGAGACGGTGGATGCACTCATCCAGCGAATGAAATCTCGACTTTCTGCGGTGAAAGGTTCGAACTCGAGAGGCTACAGCTTCGATTTCGTGATTAACAAGACGGCTCCGAAGCCATCTAGAATCACCTATCCGCTGACCGCGAGTGTGAACTCCTATCCGAACTTCTATTTCGCAGCTGCTGAAGCATTCGTAGGCAAAACCTACGATGTGCTACGGAACTTCGGCGGTGATCTAGCGAAGATCGGTGGAGACATCATCAACCAGGCAGAGAGAGAATATAAACTCTCTCAAAAACCAATCGATGGTTCGATCGTCGTAAAAATCGACGGTGATCTGATCGCAGCTGATGCAACCAATGGCTACATCTTCCATGCGGACAGAAACACGATCGAACTTGCAGGAGATGCTTTAGAGGCGAGTGCCGGACGACGCGTAACCGTCGACTACCGATACCTTTGATTGTAAAACCTGATACTCAGAAAAAAGGGCTGCGAAGGAATTTCCTTCGCAGCCCTTTTTCCGTTTCAATCACGCGTAAACTTTTTCTTTGTGCTCTTCCGCTTCTTTGCAAGCAATGCAAAGGGTAGAGACGGGGCGGGCTTCCAGGCGGCGCGGTTCGATCGGTTCTTCGCACTCTAAGCAAACGCCGAAAGATCCTTCTTCGATTCTACTGAGCGCTTCGTCGATTTTCACCAGTAAGAGGCGTTCGCGGTCTCGAAGCTTGAAGATCAGGTTTTGGTTCACTTCGCTTGCAGCGAGGTCGGTCTCATCAGGAAGGTCATCCTGAGAAACGGCCAATTCGGTTTTAATGGCATTTTTCGAGTTGTTCATGAGGCGTTGCTTTTCTTCAAGCAAGGTCTTCCGAAACTTCGTTAGCGTTCTAGCGTCCATACAATTCCCCCGTTGAATCCCTACTACTTCAGTTAAAACTACTACTCCTCTGACACCGCAGCCTTCGCGATGAGGACACACGATTATAAGAAGATCTAAGATCGGACAAGCAAAAAAAGCGTGTTCTTACAACATCTTATAATGCGCAACGTTAGTTTGGGTGCGTCGAAATCATTTTCCGAGAAGCCACACCAGGGCTTGTGAAAAGAATTCCAGCTCGCTAAATTTGATGGAACATGTCGACTCACGAAAAAATGATTCCTCCTCCCGCGGTCCTTTTACTTGCTGCCGGTCAGGGAAAACGCATGAAATCTGTTTTGCCGAAAGTCCTCCACGAGATTTGCGGAGAGCCTCTCTTGATTCCGATTTTAAGAAGCATCGACTCCGCTTTCGGGACCGACGCCGTTTCCGTGAACGTCGGAATCATTGTCGGTCATGGTCGTGAAAAAGTTGAAGCTGCGGTGCGCTCTGCTGTGAAAGAGGACCCTACGCTGCGGCATTTGAAAGTCGATTTCATCCTTCAAGCGGAGCAAAAAGGAACGGGTCACGCCGTTCATTCGGCAATGGAATCCACTTGGGGCAGTCTACGCTTGAAAGAAAAAGCAAATGTCTTGGTGCTTCCCGGCGATTCCCCGCTCATACCGCCCGCTCTGGTGGGCGAAATCGGACGACCGCTCGAAAAGAACACCGCCATTCGTCTCCTCACTTGTGACGTTCCCGATCCGCGCGGATATGGACGCGTGCTCAGGTTGGGTTTCAAGGCAGCCGGAAAAGTGAAACGGATCGTCGAAGAAAAAGATGCGAGTCCTCGTGAACGAAAAATCACCGAAGTCGCCGCCTCTATCTATCTTTTTCAGTCAACATTCTTGGCAAATTTTCTTCCAAAATTAACGACAAAAAATGCCCAAGGCGAATATTATCTCACGGACCTCATCGAATGGGCCGGCAAAGGGACTGCGGCGAGCCGCACGAAAGTTTCGACCCTGGCCTGGGCGAACGCCGAAGACTTGAGGGGAGTGAATGACCTTTGGGAGCTTTCGCTCGCAGAGCGCGCGCTACAGCTTCGATTGATTGAGCGACATGCCCGTAATGGGGTTCGTTTTCTAGATCCGAGTTCGGTGGCCATTGAGGCTAGTGTTGTAATCGGAGAAAGAGTCAGGATCGAGCGCGGCGCGATTCTTCGCGGACACACCACCATCGGGAATGATGTTGAGATCGGTTCGAACGTGGTTTTGAAGAACATGCGGATCGGAAACAGCGTCGAACTGAAAACCGGTTCTTATTGCTTGGATTCGGTGGTTGAGTCGGGTGCGAAAATCGGTCCCTATGCTCACCTGCGTCCGGATAGCCTCGTCGGTAAAGGTGCAAAAATCGGAAACTTCGTCGAATTAAAAAAATCGAAAATCGGCGAGAATACTTCGATTGCCCACCTTTCTTACGTCGGGGACGCCGCGATCGGAGCAAGGGTAAACATCGGCTGCGGTTTCATCACCTGCAACTTTGATGGAAGGTCGAAAAAAGGTTCGCGCAAGCACGAGACGGTCATCGAAGACGACGCTTTTATCGGGAGTGATTGTCAGACGGTGGCGCCGGTGAAAGTCGGTCGAGGAGCTTACGTCGCTAGTGGTTCCACGATTACGTTAGATGTGGAGGCGGGTTCGCTCGCCATCGCGCGCTCGCGCCAGGAAAATAAAATCGGCTACGCGAAAAAATTTCGCCCGGAGTAGAAGCTTATGTGTGGGATCGTCGGATACATAGGGAAGCGTCCAGCGGTTGAAGTTCTTTTAAAAGGACTCAGTCGTTTAGAATACCGCGGATACGATTCTACAGGGATCGCGTTGCGCCTAGAGACAGAAAATTCCGAGGGCTCGAAGATCGAGATTCGAAAAAGCGAAGGGAAGTTGGAAAACGTTCAAAAGCTCGCAACGAGTCTCCCCGCTCAAGCGAAAAATTCTCTTTGTGGAATCGGTCATACCCGGTGGGCGACGCACGGAAAGCCCACCACGCAGAATGCCCATCCCCACCGCACGGGGCATGTGGTCCTCGTTCATAACGGCATCATCGAAAACTATCAGGAAATTAAAGAAGAGTTGCTTGCTCGCGGCCACAAACCCGCGTCCGAAACTGATTCCGAACTTTTTGGTTTTCTGGTCCTCGACGAAATGGCGAAAGGTCTCGGCTTGCGAGAGGCCGTAATCGTGAGTTTTCGGGGCATCATCGGAGTTTGCTCTGTCGTGGTGATGAGCGAACGCGAACTCGGAAAAATAATTGGCGTCCGGAACGGAACGCCGATGGTTGCTGCACTCGACCCGAGCGGCGGTGCGATTTTAGCGAGCGACGCGCAGCCGATTCTTGAATACACCAACGACGTTTTTTTCATGGGCGACGGCGATTTGGTTGAACTCAGCGAAGGCGGTGCCGAGTTTTTTGATTTGACGACGGGTTTGCCTAAAAAAGTGGAGAGCACCCACCTCGATTGGTCGATCGATCGCATTGATCGCGGCGGTTATCCCCACTACATGTTGAAAGAAATTTACGAGCAACCCACTGCGCTCGTGGATACGCTGAACGCCCTTTTGGACCGAGCGAAGATCGAGTCCTTTCCGCTCGCAAAGCACCGAGGCACGGAGTTGCTCATGGCCGCGGAGGAGCTTGTGTTCGTCGCTTGCGGGTCGAGTTGGCATGCAGCACTGCTTGGAAAATATTGGTTGGAAAAGTACGCACGAATTTCCGTGTCAGTCGAACTGGCGAGCGAGTTTCGTTACCGAGATCCTGTGCTTCGTCCGGGGGCCCTCGTGATCGGTGTTTCCCAGTCGGGCGAGACGGCGGACACCTTGGCGGTGATTCGAGCGATGAAAAAGCAGGGAGTGCCTACGCTTGCGGTCGTAAACGTTCGCGGTTCTCCGATTGCGCGCGAGGCGGAGGGCGTATTTTTCACGGCGGCGGGACCCGAGATCGGGGTGGCTTCGACGAAAGCGCTCTTAACCCAGTTTTTGACGTTACTCACTTTCGCGGGAGCATTGTCCGCTAAAAGACATCACGAGCACGGAAAGAAAGGTTCCACCGACCCGCTGACGGATGCCCTTTTCAAAAACACCCTCGTGCTTCCGCATGCGCTGACCGCGTACCTTGAAGCGACAGATGGGGTTGCCAAACAAGCGCAGACGATCGCGAAGTCGCTCGTCGATGCGAAAGGATTTTTCTTCATCGGGCGTGGCTATTCTTATCCCGTAGCTCTGGAAGGCGCGTTGAAATTGAAAGAGATTGCCTACGTTCATGCGGAAGGTTACGCCGCGGGAGAGTTGAAGCATGGTCCGATTGCGATGATCGATTCGGACATGGTGGTTGTGGTTCTTGCGCCGAAAGATGCTTGGCGGGATAAAACCGTTTCGAATCTCGAAGAAGTGAAAGCACGCGGAGCGCGGATCGTTTCCATTGGCGCTCCAAGCGATTCGCATTTGCGCTCGCTATCTGACTTTTGGATACCCCTTCCCGAACTAGAGGACGACGCGCTTCTTCCGTTTGCGATGACTCCGGCGGTGCAGCTTTTGAGTTACGAAATTGCCGTTTTGAAGGGGACTGACATCGATAAGCCAAGAAACCTGGCGAAAAGTGTCACCGTCGAATGAATGCGATCGTCACCGGCCTTATTTGCGCTTGTTTCGCGAGCCTTCCCGGAATTCTTCAGGAACGGATCGATCTGGAACGCCCTCTGCTGCTCCTCGCGCTCGGTCTCGTTGCGAGCGTGATCCAGTTTTTCTATTTTCGAAAAACTCCTAACCGGGTCCGTGCCTACGACGGGGTGGCTGATCTTTTTATTTTCATCCATTCACGGACTGCGGAGGATGGGTGGGTTCGGTGGCTCTACCGTGCTCTCGTCTCGTTCCTGCTGACGCTCTTCGGAGCGGGGGTAGGGGTTGAAGGGGTAGCTGCGGAATCGTCCCAAGCCTACACACTGGCCACTCGTTCACCTTCTGAACTCTGGAGTGAAAATCGCCGTCGAACGGACGTCGCCACGATTTTGGCCGGGGCTATTGCGGCTGTTTTCCAAGCCCCCTTTGCCGGTGTTGTTCTTTCGCTTGAGGTGGGCGCAGGTGGTCGGACCCAATCCGCGATTCTGTCGGCCCTTTCTGCTTACGCAGGGACGCTTTTCATCTCAAAAAAGTTTGGCCTCGAGAACGAATGGATTCCTTATTTCAGTTCCATTCCTTCTGGCCCTTTCCATTGGCCGACTCTCCTTGCGGTTGCCGTGGGCGGTGGAATTCTTTCATTTCTGATTGTTCGGGGACTGCGTTGGTTCCAAGAGGGCGTCATTGATCTTTTCCGAAACCGGATCTGGGCGAGGCCGCTTTTAGGTGGCGGTCTTCTCTCGGCAGTCTTGGCACTGCAGCCCGGAGTTCAAGGCTCGCCGATGGTTTCACTGACCTCGCTCGTGATGGCTCCACGCGCACCCGATGTGCAAGCCTCATTTTTTCTCGCGAAAATGCTGATGCTCGCTGCGGTGGTCGGTTGTTTTGGAACGATCGGAGTCTTCTGGCCTCTCTTCATCATCGGCGCTTCTTTTGGATTGATGTCGATGGGTGGCGTCGTCGGAATTTTCACAGGGGCATCGGCATTGTGGGCCGGAGTGCTCGGCGCACCGATAGCCGCGGGGGTGCTTGCGTTTGAGATGACGCGAAATTGGAAATTAATGGTGGCAACGCTCGTGACGGGTGCGATTGCAGATGGCATTCGAAAATTTTGTAAGCAAACCCCATTGATTCATCGGGATCTGGAAGCAAGGGGTTTATCTCTGCTCGACGGTCGTTCTGCGTCGGTTCTTTCGGCCATTCCCGTGCGCGACGCCATGGTGACGGACCATGAAACCGTAGTTGAAAATGAACTCGTTCGCGAGTTGACCGAAAAATTCTTAAATTCTCGCCATCCCTTTTTACCCGTGGTCGATGCTTCCGGAAAATACGTCGGTCTGTTGACCCTGGATCTGATTCAAGACGGAATCCAAGCTGCCAAAGGATCGGACGCATTTTTTGAAGTGAAAGACCTGCTCTATAAATCGAAACAGAAACTCCACACCGCGCTTGATCAGCAATCTCTTTCGCAGACGAGTGGCCGTTTTGGGGAGCATGGGTGCATGACAGTGTTAGATGAAAAAGGAAAAGTCGTAGGACTGTTATTTTCTTACGCCGTTCGAGCAGCCTACGACCGAGAAGTGGCTCGGCGAGCATTGGGGAAAAGATGATTGATTTTGATGAGGCGCCTGGCGCCGTGCCGTCGAGTCCTCGGCGTCCGACTTATTCTCCGAATTTCGGAGGGTTCTCCGGACGAGAAAACGCTCCCTTGACTCCGCGGACGCTTGCTCCGGGAGAAGTTCCCGCTTATCTCGAATCCTTAAATCCTCCGCAGCGTGAGGCAGCGGAACATGTGGATGGACCGCTGATCGTTCTCGCCGGAGCGGGTTCCGGTAAGACGAAGATGCTGACCTCTCGGATCGCCTATTTGATGGACGTGCGTGGCGTTCCTGCGAATCGAATCCTTGCCGTCACTTTCACGAACAAGGCGGCGCGAGAGATGAAAGCGCGAGTCGAGCGTCACCTCCATTCGAGTGGTGCGAGCGGTTTTTTCGGCGCCCCGGAGATCGGAACCTTCCACGCGATTTGCGTACGGATTCTTCGGAGAGAACTTGCCGCAACTCCATTTACGAAGCCGTTTGTGATTTACGATGACTCCGACCAGCTCTCTCTGGTGAAGCGCGTGATCGAAAAGCTCGGGATCGACGATAAGGCATTCAGCGCGAAAGGCATGCAGGCCGGTATTAATCGGCTGAAGTGTGATGCCATCGAGCCGAAAGAACTCGATCCGTCTCCGCACGATCTTTTTGAGAGAAATTTAAAACGCGTTTACGAAGAGTATCAAAAAGACCTTTTCGCAAATAACGCTCTCGATTTTGGCGAAATCCTATGCATGCCTTACCGGATTTTTCGCGATCATCCAGAAATCCGGGCCCGTTATCAGCAGCGATTCCTCTACATCCACGTGGATGAGTACCAGGATACCAACCGTGCGCAGTACCTGCTCCTCTCACAACTCGCGAAAGCCGAGTTCGGCGGGCACCAAAATATTTGCGTGGTCGGTGATGAGGACCAATCGATCTACAAGTGGCGTGGTGCCGACATTCGTAACATTTTGGATTTCGAGACGGATTATCCCGGCGCGAAGATCGTAAAACTCGAGCAGAATTACCGATCTTCGAAAACAATTATTAAAGCCGCGGCGGCAGTAATTAAAAACAACCGGGAGCGAAAAGATAAAACGCTTTGGACGGCGAATGGGGAAGGTCCGCTGATCCTTCGAACGGCGCTCGCCGACGAGCGTGCCGAAGCCGAGTACGTGATTGGCGAAGTGAAACGGATCGCCGCAAACGAAGACCGCCCTTACACAGATTTCGCGATTTTTTACCGAACGCACGCTCAGAGTCGCCAGTTTGAGGAAGTCTTTCGCCGCGAAAAAATTCCCTACGAAATCGTGGGCGGCCTCCGCTTTTACGACCGGAAAGAAATTAAAGACGTCCTCTCTTATTTCAAGGTTCTTCAGAATCCCCAAGATTCCGTCAGTCTGAAGCGGATTATTAATACTCCGGCAAGGGGGATCGGAAAAACGACGATCGATAAGCTGGAGGCTCTTCAAACGAACCTTGAATTTGCTCATCGGAATTCCGGTGCAAATTCCTCGAGCGAAGCCGCTGCACTTGCGCCAGGAGAAGTTCCAGAATTTTTCTTTGCCGAAGAAGAGGCGACCGACACATCGCTCTGGGCCGCCTTGCGCATGGCCGCTAAAGATCCTTCGCTGACTTCTGCCGGAACCGCAAAAAAACTCATGAGTTTTTACGCATTTATGGAGCGACTCTTCCGCGAACGACCGAACCTTCTGATTTCTGAGCTCTACCACTTGATTCTGGATGAAACGCACTACGTGGCCGAGCTTCGCAAAGAGGGAACCGACGAAGCTTCCGCACGAATCGAAAACTTAGAGGAATTCGATACAGTTCTCCAAGAATTCGAAGAAGCGCAGTTAGAAGGGTTAACCGAAGAAGATATCACGCGAAAGAAAGCCGAACTCCTCCCAATCTTTTTGGAAGAATCAGCACTCGCGGGTGATATCGAGGGAAAATCGAAAGACGAGCAAGAAAAAGTTCCTTCCCTGCCGATGATGTCCCTGCATTCTTCTAAAGGATTAGAATATCCGGTTGTTTTTCTGGTGGGCATGGAAGAAGGGCTTTTCCCATCGATTCGAGGCACTGAGAAAGCCAGTGACGAAGACATCGAAGAAGAGCGGAGGCTTTGTTACGTGGGCATCACGCGCGCGAGGGAAGTTCTTTACCTCACTCATGCCTCGATTCGCCGAATCTGGGGGCAGATTAATTACCAGGAACCGGCCCGCTTCTTCCAAGAAATCCCCGAGGAGCTACTCGAGTTTAAAGACCTCTCCGTAGGAATCGGAGCGGACGCGTTTAGAGCCGGATCTTCACGCCACTTTGAACGGAAGAGCTGGGGGAGTGACTGGGGAAGTGGAGGATCAGGCGGGGAATCAACAGGACGGACCACTGGCCGTTCGACGATGGATGATTACTCGCAGTTGACCGACCGTGACCGCGCGAAGGCAGCGGCAGGTACGCGGGCAAGGACGGGTGGCGTTTACCGCATTGGTTCGCTTCTCGATCATCCGGACTACGGATCGGGAAAAGTGATTGCCCAAGAAGGCAGTGGAAACGACGAAAAAGTGACCGTCCAATTTTCCCGGGGCGGTCCCCGAAAGTTTCTCGTGAGATTCATCGAATCTTATTTCTCAAGCTAAAAAACCTCATAAAAACAATGGACTGGAAGCTGCAAGGAATCTGCGCAGCGAAATCTTGCCTAATAATAACGCAGTGGGTTATGAAGGCTGCATGGACCGACCTCACTGTTCTTTCAGACTGATGAGAACTGCGATTTTCACTCCACTGATCCTCATTGCCGGGGCGCAAGCTTCAACGGAGATCTATGGCAAAGGAACGGTCATTGGAGGTCCGCCGGCACTTTGTCTGATTCAAACCTATTGGGATTGGAATCCTGAACGCACACTCCCCAGTCCCGGCCAACCGTACGCTTTTCAGGGCCGTTTTGCGGAAGAGTTCGAGGAATGTTCCGGCACTTTGACCGCAGAGAACGAAATCACCACGGCTGGCCACTGTTTGGAGTACATGGGCAACCCCGATTACCGGGCGGGCAAAGTGGCCGTTCGATTTTCTTGCAACCTGACTTCGGATTCCCGAAGTAAAAACCTCGTTATTCGGAACTGGCAGTGGGTGAGCAGCGTCTCTCTTTCGGATAAAATGATTCGGACAAACCGCGTTTTAGATACGAAAGAGGACGTCGCAAAGTTATTCTTGAGCGCCGACCCATCTGCAAAACGTCCGATACCCATGGAGATTGGCACTCGATCCGAGTTTCTGGCGCTTCCCGCGGAAACGGAATGCCGGATTGCCGGCTTAGGTTGGAACGCTCAAGTTGCGGAAAAGCGAATCCTCAGCGCTCCGGTCGTTTTCAGCCGTTTGAAATACTCTGGAAAACCCTACGAGACGATTCTGTCTCTCCGGAAAGCAAGCAAAGAGGCGTTGAGTTCTTCTGCGCTCGCGTTTTGGAATCGTCTTCCCCAAGATGCCGGGAAACTCTCCGTGAATGTCGGAAATTTATTGCGCCACTCGAAGGATCGGAAGGCCTTCGATGATTTCTACATCGAGCTCTTCGGAGACGGAGCGTTCACTTCGGGAGATTCGGGAGGGCCGCTCTTCTGCCGCCCGAATAAGACCTCCGAATGGAAGCTCTACGGCATTAATGTCGGTGACGTTCTCTACGATGACCACGATAAGTACCATCCGAGCCTAAATTCAGTTCTTCAGTGGGCACCCGCTGACACCGTTCCGCCCGTAGCGGAAAATTTAGCCGCTCGGAAACCCAAGGCGGGAACATGAAAAATACTGTGATCTGGGTTCTCCCTTTTTTCGGGCTATTCAGCATCGGAGTCCAGTCCGGTTTCGCCTCGCCGGAAATATTTGGTCGCGGCATCGGTTTTGATGTGCCCTCTTCCCTTTGTGTCATCCACTCCTTTAAGAATTCAAGTCCAGGAACGCCTCCGATAAACGAATTGAAAACCTTTGATCCCGCCAAATTTAGTAACTCTTACTTCTACTGCTCAGGAACGCTGACCGCTCCGGGCGAAGTGACTACCGCCGCTCACTGCACGACGAGCGCGGTGAGTGAAGGTTACCATTTCGGAGACGTTGCGATTCGCGTCTCCTGTGACGTTTCCTATAATCAGGTAGCGAAAAAATTTACCGCTGAAAATTGGGCTTGGGCGAATGCAGTTCGCTTTTCAACTTACACGAAGGAAAAGGGCGTCCTTCTGAATGATTCCCATGACTTCGCGAAGATAAAATTTTCGTCCGTAGGTTCGACTGCTCGCCCCATGATGATTGGAAGCGAAAAAGATTTTCTGGAAATGCCAGACACTGCTGACTGTCGAATCGCGGGTTTAGGTCGGAATCCCGTGGCACCGACTCAGGTCCCACTTTCAGCGCGCATTAACTACTTTCGCTTGGAGTTGGCTGATCATCTTTACCGCAGGATAGAAACTGCCTATTTGAATTCAAAGCATTCCGCTGCGGTGGAAAAATGGAATCGGTATCCTCGTTCCAAGGCCGCAACGGAAGACGTCATTGATTTGGAAAAGATCCTGCTCGATAAGTCCCTCTCTGCGACATTTAATCAGTGGTTTTCAGCTTTATTTACCGCGGGAGCAACCGCACCGGGAGATTCTGGAGGAATGCTCTATTGCCGGCCAAATGAAAAAGCGGAATGGAAACTCTACGGTGTCACCAGCGGCGGCGGATTGTTCTATAATCGTCCCGGTTCTCCAAACGCATTCACTTTAGTCGAAATATGGGCTGCTCCGACGCAGAGTCTGGAAGAGACCCATGAGCTCATCACGTTTGAAAAATAACGATCTCGAGCCATGTAACGCTACGCATCTATCGTTGTGCCAGCTCTCCGATTCGACTAGTCTTCGAGGCCTATGTCACAACCCGAGACTGCGTTTGAAGTGAATGAAGCCCTGGTCCGAAAAGTTGCCGACCTCGCGCGACTGGCGTTAACCGACGATGAAGTGACCCGTTACGCAGCCCAGATGAAAATCACCCTCGGTTACGTCGACCAAATCTCGAAGGTAAAAATTCCCGAAGGAACCGTCCCACTCTACCATCCGTTCGAACTCGCGACACCGATGCGAGACGACACGGTCGTTCCTTCGCCGACGACCGCTGACGGCAAACCAAAAATGATTAGCGCGGCGCCGGACACCCTTTATGAGGGATTCAAAGTCCCGCCGATTCTTTAATTTTTTCTGACGAAAGACCGACCTGATGCTGAACGAAAAATATTTCACCATTTCTGAAATTCACGATGCGTATGATCGGAAGGAGTTCACTCCCACTGAACTGACGCTCGATACTTTAAAAGCCGTGAAAGCTTCCCAGCATAATGCCTACCTGAGCACGCTGGAAGATCGCGCCATGGCAGCTGCGAAAAGCGCCGAAAAAATAATCGCTGAACATGGGAAGGTTCCTCGCGAAAAATTTCCGCTCCTCGGAATTCCGCTCGCGATTAAAGATAATTTGGTGATCGACGGTGTGCGGACCACTTGCGCGTCGAAAATGCTCGAAAATTACGTTTCGCCTTATACCGGCACGGCAGTCGAGCGCTTGGAAAAAGCCGGGGCCGTTTTCATCGGTAAGGCGAACATGGATGAATTTGCGATGGGTGGCTCGAATGAAAACTCCGCATTCGGTTTGGTCGACCATCCGACTCATCCGGGCTACGTACCCGGCGGCTCTTCCGGTGGTTCGGCGACCGCGGTGCGCGCGAGACTCTGCGTCGCCGCGCTCGGAAGCGATACCGGTGGCTCCGTCCGCCAGCCCGCAAGTTATTGCGGAGTCGTCGGATTAAAACCGTCCTACGGTCTCGTTTCGCGCTATGGACTGGTGGCTTTCGCGAGTTCGCTCGACCAAATCGGGCCACTCACGAATTCCGTCGCAGACGCAGCGATCCTTCTCGGCGCGATGGGCGGTCACGATCCGAAAGATTCGACCTCAAGTCCGTACGCTTTGCCGGATTTTACCGCGGAACTTCGCAAGCCGATGGATTGGAAGGGCCTTCGCGTCGGCATTCCGAAAGAATACTTCGTTGACGGATTCGATCCTGCGGTTCTTTCTGAAGTCCGCGCGGCGATTGCGTGGGTCGAAAAACAAGGAGCGAAGCTCGTTGATATTTCATTGCCGAACACCCCCTACGCGGTGTCGGTCTATTACATTGTGGCTGTTTCAGAAGCCTCTTCGAACCTTGCCCGCTTCGATGGCGTTCGTTTCGGAGTGCGCCCACCCGATGCGATGCAAGTCGAAGACATCGCGGATTTTTTCAAACGCGTGCGCTCAAATTTCGGCCCCGAAGTAAAACGTCGGATTATTCTCGGAACGTTCGCGCTTTCATCTGGTTATTACGATGCCTACTACCGGAAGGCCTGCCAGGTGCGACGAATGATCAAAGACGATTTCGACCGCGTCTTTCGCGAATGCGATGTGATTCTTGGTCCCGTTTCTCCCTCTACGGCTTTTAAGCACGGCGAAAAAAATGCGGATCCGTTGAAGATGTACCTAAACGACATTCTGACGATCCCCTGTAATTTGGCGGGATTACCCGGAATGAGTGTTCCTTGCGGCACGGATAATCTTGGATTGCCGATCGGTTTGCAAGTCATCGCCCCGATGTTCCGCGACGACCTTGTTTTGAAAGTGGGGCATGCGTTTGAAAAAGGTTACCCGACCGCGGACCGCGATCAAGTGAAAGGGAAAGAGGTTTAAGCCATGGCTCTGCATCCAGATTGGGAAGTCGTCATTGGTCTTGAAATCCACACTCAACTTTCGACGGAGACAAAGATTTTCTGCGGTTGTCTTTCGAAAGCTCCCGCCGGAATGACAGTCGCGGAGCTCGGACCAAACGCAAATACGTGCCCGGTTTGCACCGCTCAGCCTGGTGCCTTACCGGTCCTAAACCGAAAAGTGGTCGAATACGCCATGCGAGCGGGCTACGCTCTGAATTGCGAAATCAGAAGGCATAACGTTTTCTCGCGAAAAAATTATTTCTACCCTGATCTTCCGAAGGGTTATCAAATCTCCCAATTCGATTTGCCGATTTGCGAAAAAGGTTTCATCGATATCGAGTTTAAAAAAGATGGCAAGGAGTCGGCCAAGCGAATCGGGGTTACTCGGATACACATGGAAGAAGACGCCGGCAAAAATTTACACATGGATGAGTTCTCGCTCGTGAACTTGAACCGAGCTTGCATTCCGCTCATCGAGATCGTTTCCGAACCCGACATGCGTTCCTCGGAGGAGGCGGGTGCTTACATGCGCACCGTTTACGGAATCGTGACGGCGCTGGGAATTTGCGACGGAAACATGCAGGAAGGAAACTTCCGTTGCGACGCGAACGTCTCGGTCATGAAAAAAGGGTCGACAAAATTTGGGACCCGCGCCGAAATTAAAAACGTAAATTCCTTCCGCTTCGTCGAAAAAGCGATCGAATACGAAATTGATCGCCAGATTGCTCTGATTGAATCGGGTGGAAAAATTGTTCAAGAAACCCGTCTTTGGGATTCTGCAAAAAACCAAACATTTTCGATGCGCTCGAAAGAGGAAGCCCACGACTACCGTTATTTTCCAGAGCCGGATTTAATCCCCGTGAACATTGACGAGGCATGGGCGGCTCGGGTGAAAGCTTCCCTCCCTGAACTTCCCACCCAGAAAAAAGCACGCTACGTCTCCGAGTTCGGTTTGTCGAATTACGACGCTGGAGTTCTGACCAGTTCTCCGGCATTAACCGTATTTTTTGAGGAGACACTCCGACTCCTCGGGTCCGATGCGAAGCGACTAGCCAAAACCGTTTCCAATAATTTGGCGGGCGAAATTTCGCGTTTGATGAATGAAGACCAAATCGAGCTTTCTGCCTCTCGACTACTGCCTGAGCATGTCGCCGATGCGGTAAGACTCGTCGCGTCCAGCGGCATATCTAGTACCGGCGCGAAGACGGCCTTAGGCGTCGCATGGAAATCGGGCGGAAAGATCTCCGCGATTGTAGAAAATGAAGGTTTGGCCCAGGTTTCCGACACCGGCGCGCTTGAAAAAGCAGTCGATGAGATCATCGCGGCAAACCCTGGCCAGACGGCGGAATACCGAGCCGGTAAAGAAAAGTTACTTGGCTTCTTCGTCGGCCAAACGATGAAAGCAACCGGCGGGAAAGCAAATCCGGCCATGCTCCAAGAAATCGTGAAAAAGAAACTATCCGGCTAAGGTCTTGCCCATAAAAAAGGAATTTTCGTCGTGAAAAAACTTCTCATCATTCTCGGTTCTCTTTTTGCAATTTTCTTGGTCGCGATCGTCGCGGTGCCGATGTTTGTGGATGTCGACCAATACCGACCGAAGATTGTTCGTGCAGCAAACGAACGATTGAATGGAAAACTTGAGCTTGGGGCGATGAAGCTCTCACTCTGGGGAACGATTCGGGTCGAGATTGCGGGAATGACGCTTTCTGATTTAAAAGGAGCGAAAGTCGTCGGGGTGAAGGACGCTTATGTGTCGGTTCCCTGGCTCTCGATTTTTACTGGCTCTCCAGTCCTGACGTTTAACATGCGTGAGCCTGAGCTTCGCGTTGTAAAAGAGGTTACTGGAAAATTGAACGTCCTGACCCTCGTTAAAGAATCCCCGAAATCAGAAAGTGCTTCGTCCGCGCCGCCCGGGTCTGCCGGAAATCCGGAAAGTTCAGAAGTGAAGCTTCCTTCATTCGTCACGAATTCTCGTCTCGGAATCGATATTGAAAATGCCCAGTTCACTTATCAGGATATTTTAGCGAAATCAGAGACGATCACGAAAAATTTGAACCTCCGGATAAAGGATCTTTCGTTCTCTAGAAAGACTTCCATTGAGCTCTCTGGTCAGTTTGTAAGCACGGCGGAAAACCTCCTCAAGGTAAGTGGCCCGTTTGCTGTGAAAGTAAATGCCACTCCTCGGGTGGAGGCCGGAGTTTTCGAGGGGGTATCTGCGGATCTCGATGCAGACTTCGATGCGATCGAAATTGAAGCGGGTCGGGCTTTCTTTAAAAAGAAGGGCGTGACTGCCCGGATGACTGGAGCCT
Organism: Oligoflexia bacterium; assembly: GCA_014376785.1. Taxonomy (GTDB): domain Bacteria; phylum Bdellovibrionota; class UBA1018; order UBA1018; family UBA1018; genus JACMQW01. The sequence continues at coordinate 28,982 of JACMQW010000035.1, read as the reverse complement.
TTGAGCTCTCCAAAGAGGCCTTCTCGGTTTCGAGATTTGACGCGAAATTTTTCAACGCCGAAATCCAGGCAAGCGGCAGGGTATCCGATCTGAAGGGCGATCCGGCGATCGATTTTACGCTGACCTCGAATCCGATTTCCCTCCAGCCTTGGAATGAACTCGTTCCGATGCTGAAAGAATATGCCCTCAGCGGAACGGCGTCTTTCGGAGCGAAAGCTTCAGGCCCCCTCTCGAAAATCCAGTATGCTGCCGATATTTCCGTCAAAGACTTAAAAGCAAAATCGCCCATGCTGAAGTCCGAACCGGTGGTGAACTTTATTGCTAAAATCGTCACGGATAAGGTGGAGAGACTTTCTCTGACTCTGAAAGCTCCTGGTAATGATTTGAGCTTAGAGGGAACGGTCGTTTCGTTTACGAAGCCGAAAGTGGAATTGAAAATCACTTCTCCCGGCATGGACCTTGATCAGATGGTGCGGTTTCCTGAGCCTGCCCAGAGCAAAGGGGCTATGATTGCGGGCGTCGATCTATCCGGGGTAAAAGGCGGAAATTCCGCTCCGGCTAAAGAAGATCTGGACGCGTTGCTCGAACCCCTGAGGAAGAGCGAAATCGCTCGAGAAACACTCTTCGTTGCGTCGATTAATGCGAAATCATTCCAGGCGTACGGCGTGAGGATGACGGATCTGATTGCGAAGCTTTCGATGCGAAGCTTGGTTGCGGCAGTCGATTCTGCCAGTTTCAAACTTTGGGATGGGACAGTTGCGATGAAAGCGCATACGGCGATGAGCCCTAAAGTTCCGACTTATCAGTTTTCTACAACGGTCGCTGGAATGGACCTTCAGAAAGCGGTGAAGAGTCAGCTGAATCTTTTCCGGGACACAGTTTTAGGAAAAGTAAATTTTAAGATGGATGGGGCCGGGGCCAGTTACAATTCCGAGGCTGCGAAGCGAAATCTCGACGCAAAAGGCAGTCTGAAGGTGACGGACGCTTCGTTTCAGTCCATCGATGTTGGGAAAATGGCGAGCGACGCCATAAACCGCGCGCTTGAAAAAATTGCCGATAAAATTCCGGCGGCGAAAGGGAAGACTCTGAAATCCTTGCCGGAGAGGTCTTCGAAATACGACTATATCGCGTCGGATTTCACGATTAAGGGGGGTCGATTCTCCGCTCCGAACTTTACCGCGAAAGCTTTGAAAGACCAGGGACTCGATTTGCGAGGAACGACTGAGGTTGGTTTGATCGACCAAGAGTTGAAAGCAGAGTGGGAAGTGATCGATACCTATAATCTCACTCGCGCAAAGGACGTGAGTTTTAACGTCGCAGGAGTCGAAGTGAATCACGCCCTCGCGGAAGGGTCTGGTCCGGTGACCATTCCGATTTCGGTCGGTTGTAAATACACGGCTCCTTGCCCAAGCTATGGACGGGTTCCAGAGCACTTTCTAAAAGTAGCCCTCGGAAACACGAAGTCCGGTGCCACCCAGGCAGTAAAAGGAAAAGTAGAAGATAAAGCGAAAGAAATTGGCAAGAAGCTTCTAAAAGGACTGTTCAAGTAGCCATGCTAAAAGCTTCGATCGATCTCGGAACAAACACTTGTCTTCTTCTGATCGCGGATTACGACGCCGAGAAAAAAGCCGTGACGAAGGTTCTCTTTGATCAGTCGACGATGGTGCGTCTTGGTCAGGCAGTGGACCAAACGAAAAGGTTACATCCCGATGCGGTCGAGCGGACGAGAAACTGTCTGCGGGGTTATGCCGCAAAGATTGCGGCCATGGGACTAAAGCCATCCCACACGGTCTGTGTGGCTACGGCGACCGCTCGCGATGCTGAGAATGGCGCAAAGTTCTTCGATACCGTGAGGCGTGAGACGGAGCTGAGTTTTCGGACTCTTTCCGGGGACGAAGAGGCAAAATACATGTTTCTGGGCGGGCTCCTTCCTGGCTCAGACGCTTCGACCAGTGCGGTGGTCGACATCGGCGGAGGGAGCACCGAGTTCAAATCGGAATCGGGCGGACTCAGCCTCCAATTAGGGTCAGTTCGCTTCACCGAACGCTTTCTGAAATCCGATCCCGTCACGGACTCCGAGTTTTGGGAATGTCGCGCGGAAATTGAACGGATGCTGGATCAGGCTCGGGACTGGCGTCAGTCTTTACCAAAGGACGCAAAACTGATCGCGGTAGCCGGAACTGCGGTGACACTCGCTCAGTGGCAATTAGGCTTAAAAAGTTTCGATGCGCAAGCTCTGGACGGTCTCGAACTTTCCCGCGGGGATCTCCACCGGATGGTGGAAGAGTTGAAGTGGAGGACCGTTGCTGAGCGTCGCGTCCTTCCGGGTCTCGAGCCGGGGCGCGCGGATGTGATACTCGCGGGCGCGCTGATCCTTTGGCGGGTTCTCGAAAATTTGGATTTTCCGGTCCTGCGTGTGAGCACCCGAGGACTCAGGTACGGCGTTTTAGAGATAGTGACTGAGAAATTGTAACTGAGAAATTGTAACTGAGAAACAGTAGCTGTGAAACAGTGACTTAGTTCATTCCAAGCGTCGAACGAATCTGGCGAGCGAGCTGAGGGTCCTTTGCCGCAATTCGATTGATTAGCGAATCTCGAAATGACGGATCTGCCACTTCAAGCAACGCAATCACTTGGCCGAACCCGTCTACCTTAATCTGCGCTTCTTTGGTCACCGGATCGATGCCCACGGGCGTCTGACTGGTTGCGGGTTTTGACTGAGTATTTTTGGCGTTTCGGTAAGAATCTGAATAAGAACTCATGGGGGTGGCCTCCGTTAAGTATTTTCGGACTTCTTCAGTTTGGCAGCTTTGCGCGCTTCTTGAATTTCACGTTGATGGAGAGCGTCGCTTTGAACTTGGATGTCTTTCCGGGCTGATTCGAGTTTGGCTTCTCCGTTTTTCCGGTAAGATTCGATCTTCTCTTGATTGGCTTTTTGGATTTTCGCGACTTCTTGATCGCCGCTTTTTTTTTCGGCAATCACGCGTTCTTCGTTTTTAGTTCGAACTTCCTGAAGGTGTGCACCGAGGTTCTCTGCTTCCTTGGAAAACTGAACCTCGTAGGCGCCTTTGAGATTGGAGAGTTGTTCTTGTTGATTTTCGACCAGGCGCTGGGTCTCCGACCCGTTCTGCGCTTGGATCTCTCGCAGTTCTGAGTTGTGTCGGTTTTGGATTTGAGTTCGGACATTTTTCAGGCGAAGTTCGTCTGCCTGCACGTTACCGATTTCACCGGGCATTCCTTTGCCCTCCTCCCACTATTTTGCCAGCAAACTTCTGTTTACGCAAAATCGCTCCGTGATCTCTCGATTGCCAAACTTTTGACACTCGACCTAGAGCGGGAGACCTGGTTTGATGAAGTGAACTTGAATCCGAGGAAATGAAAATGGCTGAATCATTGGTTTTTTTAGGCGCGAAACGCACACCGTTCGGATCGAACGGGGGAAGTTTGAAAGATGTTTCTCCCACGAAACTCGGTGTTCATTCCGCGAAGGCTGCACTGGAGCAGTCTGGCGTTCGTCCCGATCAAATCGACCACGTGATTTACGGGAATGTTCTCCATTCTGCCCCCGACAGCATCTATTCTCCGAGACACATTGGGCTCTATGCAGGAGTACCTGAAGCCATACCTGCGCTCGGACTGAACCGCCTTTGCGGTTCGGGGTTCCAGTCGATTGTGGAGGCCTATCAGCAAATGTGCGCCGGAGACACCGAAGTGGCTTTAGTTGGTGGCATTGAAAACATGAGCATGAGTCCTTATGCGATTCGGGGAGCGCGTTGGGGCCTTCGGATGGGAAATCATGAAGTGATCGATACGATGGTCGAGGCGCTCAGTGATCCCTATGCAAATGCCCCGATGGCAGTTACCGCGGAAAACCTCGCCGTTCTGTATAAAATTAGTCGGGAAGATTCGGATGCGTTCGCGCTTCGTTCCCAGCAGCTCGCAAAAGCAGCGCACGATGCCGGGGTTTTTAAAAGTGAGATCGCTCCTTATTCGGTCACGGATAAAAAAGGAAACTCAGTCGAATTATCTACGGATGAACATGCGCGGCCTGGAACAACTGCAGAAGCCCTTTCAAAATTGAAACCTCTTTTCAAGAAAGACGGCATCGTTACCGCTGGAGTTTCGAGTGGGATCGACGACGGGGCAGCCTCTTTGGTGGTCGCTACCGAATCGCGCGCGAAAGCTGAAGGTTGGAAACCGATGGGCAGGCTCGTTTCGTACGGTATTTCCGGATGCGATCCTAAAATCATGGGGATCGGTCCTGCTCCGGCAGCGCGCATCGCCTTGAAAAAAGCGGGTCTGAGTTTAAATGAAATGGATTTGATCGAAGTGAATGAGGCCTTCGCACCTCAAACCATTGCAGTCGAGAGAGAGCTTGGCATTGACCGAAATAAACTGAATCTTTGCGGAGGTGCGATTGCGCTGGGACACCCCCTTGCGGCCAGTGGGTCGCGCATCATGACCCACCTGCTTTACGAATTAAAGCGACGGGGCCTTCGCTACGGTTTGGGCGCTGCCTGTATCGGCGGTGGTCAGGGTATCGCAATGATCATCGAGGTCCTTTGATATGGCACCCAATGAAACGTCTCGAGATCGTCCGAGTACTGAACATGTGATCGAAATTCCACTGATGGGTCAGAAAGTAGTTTTGAAGACTCAAGCCGACCCCCGTTTAGTAGCGGAAGTGACCGCGCTCGTGATTGAGCGGCTTGAAGCGTCCTCTCTTCGAGTGAAAAATTCGAATGCCCCGCATCTGGCGGCACTTTTAGCGCTCTTCGACATCGCGGAAGACTATGTGGAAGCGAAGCGGAAGGTCCAAGACCATCAATCGGAATTAATCCTGAAAGTTCAGCAGCTTCAGAGCTGGGTCGATTCCGCTCTGAAAGAATAGCTCCAGATGCCAGAGCAACTCCGAAAGCGGTTGATGGCTGAACGCCGCTTGTTGAGTGAATCTGAAGCAGACACTCGCTCGAGAGCGGCGGCGTCTCGCTTTCTGAATTGGGTGAAGTTCGAATCGCGGATTTTTGAATCTGCTTCCGATCCTGGCCCTAACCCTGGCCTTGGGGTAGTGGATGGCCATTTACCGGAAGTCCTCTGGGGTGGTTACCGTTGCCTTGATCAGAATCCTTGGCGAGAGGCAAACCCTGAGACCATCTTTAACCCGACTGGATTACCGGAGATTCATTTCTCCTATCCGCGAATCTTGAGTCGGACCGACCCCCTCATGGATTTCGCGGTTGCGATCCATCACACGGATTGGGTTTTTGGGAGCTATGGCATTCCGGAGCCCCGTGCAGAGTTGCCTGCAGCGAAACCTTCTTCCTTGGATCTCATTCTCGTTCCTGGGGTCGTCTTTGATGAGAGGGGGGGCCGAATTGGAATGGGGGCGGGTTACTATGACCGCTACTTAGCGCGGGCTCCCGGGGCCCTGCGAGTGGGCTTCGCATTCGACTTTCAAGTACGGAAGGAAAGCATCCCGCAGGCTCCGTGGGACGCAAAAATGGATTTGATCGTCACTGAGAAGCGTTTGATCGTAACCCAGGCTCGAGACTGAATTCCCGGCTGAGCTTGTCCCTGCGATTTCACGTTTTTTCTTGCCGCGATGCTCAGGTTTAGAGAAGGGATGGGTCCGGGATTCTTTTCGAGTTTCGGTAGAAAGCGCTCTCCGATGAAAGTCCTCTATTTTGGCGACATCTACGCAAAGCCAGGTCGCGATGCGGTTCGACTGGCGATGAAGAAAATTATCCCTGCCCATGCCATTGATTTCGTGGTCGTGAACGGTGAAAACGCCACACATGGTTACGGCATTAATCCAGAAATGGCGGAGGAATTTTTTGCAAACGGCGTGGACGTGATCACGACGGGCAACCACGCGTGGGATCAGAAGACGATCATTCCTTACATGGCCCAATCGACGAAAATCATTCGGCCCGCAAACTACCCCGATCACCCGATGTATAAAACACCGGGTCGTGGATCGACTGTGGTCGAATGCCAGAGAAGAAAAAAAGCCGATGGAAAACCGCTGCGGCTTGCAGTGATCCAAGTGATGGGCCGTGTTTTCATGGACACCCTCGACTGTCCTTTCCGAGCGGCGGAAAAAGAAGTGACGAAGTATTCTGATCTCGGAATCGACGCGATCTTAGTCGACGTGCATGCAGAAGCGACCAGCGAGAAGCAAGCAATCGCAAATTTCTTGGACGGTAAAGCAAGTGCGGTAGTGGGAAGTCATTCCCATGTCCAAACCGCCGATGAGCGCATCCTTCCCCATGGGACGGCTGCGATTACCGATGTTGGAATGAGTGGCTGCTTCGATTCGGTGATTGGAGTTAAAAAGGAACTCTCCATCCAAAAATTTGTGACGAAGCGACCCGTGAAATACGAGGCCGCCGAGGGTCCGGGTGGGTATGGTTGCGTGATCATCGACATCGATGAATCAACCGGGCTTGCCCGCTCGATTTTACGTCTGCGAGAAACGGTCATTTCCGAGTAGAGCTTGCGTGGGGTCGTTAGGATGTCTAATCTAATGAGAGAATGACGGCACCTTTTGACAATTCAGACTTTAAAAAATTAAGTGGCTCGCTTCTGCACTTGCGGAGGAAGGAGCTCTACGACCGTTACCTTTCGTTCATCCAGTCGGCGAATCAGAAAGACCGCAGAGATGTGAATCGGCGAATTCGGTCGGTTTTCGTCTGGTGTTTTCTCGTCCCCGTAGTGGTGGTTTCACTCGTCATTTACCTCGTGAATCGAGGGGTATTACCTCGCTCTTTTCGAAGTCACCAAGATTGGATTCTGCTTTTTTTCCCGGTTCTCTATTCGTTATATTTCTTCAGTTCTCAGGTGCTAACCGGAATTCCCGCGGCGTTCCGGAAAGGTGGAGTGGGTTTGACCCTCAGCCAGGCCGCACAAGAAGCAGAGTGGAGAATTGAAACGTGCGAGGGGATGGAGCGAGAGCTTGCTTACCTTCCGGACGAATGGTCTTGGGTGATTACGAATATCGAGGAAGATTTGGAAAGACTCCAAATGCGCATCCGGCACCTGACTGCTCTTGCGGGCGCCGTCTTTTTTCTTTTGATGCAAGGGATTGATTCACTCACGAATGACGGACCTACGAGCGAAGTTTTTGCCCCGGGACTGAGTGGCGGAGCCAGTTCTTCGGAATGGGTGGGACTCGCCCTTTTCCTCTTTTTGCTTTACGTCTCCGGTCAGCAAAACATTCAGGTCATGCGCCGGTTCCTCGGTTGTGTGCGGTTGGTAAAAAAACACGCCGAACCATAGCGGTCACTTTCAGTACCTTAGCTTACTGACCCTTGCCCAGTGGTGAGTTTTGGCTTTCGTTTCTGACTGGTGCCAGGCCTGTGAATCGGACTCTTCCTTTGAGTTTAGCTCGCGGAATCTGCGAATGAAAAACCCGCTTTGCCGGCGCAATCTAAACTGACGAATTTGCTGCAACTTCGAAAATAAAAGAGAATCCAATTTACGATTCTTCAGTTTTATATCGCGTCGAATTGGCGGCCTGTTTGGTGTTTGCCGTGCGGCAGGATCGTTTATTTCGAGATTTAAATATCGGCAAACGCACCGGGGGTGTTGAAAGTGCTTTGGGCGCCACCGTTTTTTGGTGGCATCTGAAATGGTATAATTGAACGCTTGCAAACATTTAGTTAAGCCCTACTCTAGGAATGAGCCGTTAGCTCAGCGCAGAGCAGCTGGTTCTTAACCAGCGGGTCCTTGGGTTCAACTCCCGAGACGGCTCACCATTTCAAAAAGAAATTTCCGCAGACTTGAGGAATGGCATGTTCGCCCGTAAAAGTTTAAACTCCTGCATTGCACTCGTATTTAAGCTCGGTTTGATGAGCGGGATCGACCCCTCGCTCGCTGAGGAGGTTGTGAAACCCGGCGACCTCAAGGCTATTCCGTCCTCCAGTTTCGCAGGGCTGAAAGAAAAATTTAGCATCCTCTCCGACATAGGTTCGGTGCCGAGTCCGTATCGAGACAAACTAAAAAGCCTTATTGCGACTTGGCCGAAATCTGTCTCTTTCCAAAAGAATCAACCTGCTAAGGTAGGAGAAGCCGATATCGAAATTCAATGTTACGAAACATTGAATAATCCGACTTATATCGGAGTGGCGCAGAGAATGGTCGTAGCGGCCCCTTTCGAGCGCGTCGTGTCGGTAGTAGACGATTACGGAAAGTATGTCGGAATTTTTGAGGGACTGAAGAAAGTCAATTCGATTTCCGTCGACGAAAATCGCGTGGTGACAGCCTGGGAAGAGGAGATCCCTTTCCCATTAGTGCCGAATGAGCACAATCAAATGATCCATTTGGTCTCGAATCCGCATGCGGGACTGAAAATTTATCGATACGGTTTGAAAGAAAGCAATCATCTGACACGGAACGACGGATTCATCGTCCTCGAAGCTGGAAGATTCGGTGAAACCGTTTACACAGAGTTTGATTTTTTTGACGCTGATTGGGGAATCGCAAAATCATTTGGCGTGGATAGGCTTTGGAAGGGCTGCCTGGAAGGACTATATCAATCGGATTTTGCGCTAAAACTTCGGGCTGAGCACGGAAATTGGAGCGCAGAGCGTGTCCTTGAAACCAGCAATAATTTCGCCAAAGCATTGTCGAAGCAGCTCGGAGTTTGCTCGAAACGCGAATTTCCGATCATGGACTCAAAGTAAAAATTCATTTTTCTGGCGATTCTTTCGATAAGCGGGAAGAAGAGGGGCGCCAAATGCCAATGATCGGTCGTGAGGAAGCTTATTCGAAATTCAAGCGGCTCGGCTTTAACTCGAGTCACTTCGTCTGGTTCCTAGCGGATCTAAAATTTTTCGAGACGAGCAAGGGTTATGTTTTTGGCTTCGCAGTGGTCGGCGACGTCACTCTTTTCGCGCTCGAGCCGCTCGCGCCCGATCCCATTGCCTCCTTTTCGGAAGCTTGGGACGAAGTATGCCGCGAAATCTCTCCGAAAATTTCCGCATTCATCTCCGTTTACGACCCGTTTTTGACCGACCTGAAGCCACATGGATTTCGTAGCGTGAAGATTGGGTCAGAACCTTGGGTTAAGCTTACCGAATGGATGCCTTCCGGAAACTCCGGAAAGGGAGTTCGCTCGGCTCGCAACCATGCAGTTAAAGCTGGAGTTCGGGTCGAAGAGTGGGTTGCCGGAGATCTTGAACATGACCAGAAAAAGCGCGAGCTCTTCAAAGAGATTTACGCGGACTGGTCGAGCGAACAATGGTTGAAGCTAAGTGGCTTTACTTTGGCTACTGATGCGTTCCAGCGAATGTCAGATCGGCGTTATTTTGTTGTGAAGTCTCCTGAGAAAATCGAGGGATATCTGGTCGCTAGTCCGGTTCCGAAGACGCGGTCCTATTATCTCGAAGACATCATTCTTCGCCGGAATGCGCCAAAAGGTTCCGGTGAGCTCCTGACGTTAGAAGCGATGGGAGCGCTGAATCGCGATCAAGCCTACGAGGCGAGCCTAGGTGTGGTAGCCACGGCGAACTCGGAGGACGAGGCTAAGAATACTGATCTTCCACCCCTCGTGCGCTTCCTGTTGGTTACGGTTCCTTCTCAACTAAGTGCATTTTACAATGCCGAGGGGATGGAGCTCTATCGAAAGCGTTTTAAACCCCATCGCTGGGCGGATATCAACCTTGCGGTGAGATGCCCCGAAGGTATGAACGAAACCGTCGCGTGGCTGAAGTCTTTCTTCGCGCTCTTTCGGGCTTTCAAACCGCGTCTGAATATAAGCGCGCGTCTGATCAGAAACGGGATACTCAGGCCCCTGAGGAGATATCCCGTCACAATTACCGTCTGCCTGGTAAGCGTCGCGGTTTTCCTCGCATTTAATCATGGTGGTACGTTACAGGACGGCGACCTGTCCCGATTCGGATTCGTAGGCCTCTTGCCGATGAACGAATGGTTTTTTCGTAGCGTCGTGTCGGATTTCTTCTACTCCGGCGCGTTCCATTTCTACACCTGCTTCATACCGTTTGCGTGCTTATTGGCTTGGTCCGAAAAAACCCAGCGCCGTTCATTTTTTCTTGCTCTGGTTGCTCTCGCGTCGGTTTTCGACGATTTCGTAAATTACGCTGTCGTCATCTGGCCCTTTAAGCACTACCATCCGTCTATTTTCGGCGCCCTCATGTCGGAGAAGCAGGTCGGTGGATCATTGCTCATGGCGCTCCTCCTCGGCCTTCAAATTACCCGATTCCAAAAGAATCGCGAATTGCTCTTCGTCGTAACAAGTCTGATCACGGTGCTCGCAATCGTTTTCGTCACAGGCGAGATCCACATACTGCTGCTCAATCTAAACCATTTCGTCTTTTTGTCGTTTGGTTTCGCGATCGGAAAGCTCAAGTTTGAATGGGAGAGAAATCAAAGTCGGAAGCACGCGAAGGACCGGACGCCGAAAGTTTCGTCGGAACCGGATGAACCACTCCCTCGCGACAAGGCAGCCTAGTCTTATGACCCGTATCTCTTTATACCCGGCAGAAATCATTCTAGAGAGCCACCGATTTGCTGATGGAACCGTACCCGAGTAGGCAGCAAGTTCCGCGATAGCGATAGCCGAGCCCGGAACCATCAAGAGCGGGGCTTGGCCTGGAATACCGACGACTCAGTCGGGACCATCTATCTCCAGATCGGTGAAGAGTGGGCCGGGAACCTGAAATAAAGTTCTGGCACTGTCATTTCCTGCCACCGCGGGGGCGCTTTTGTCCCGGATATGGTCGCGGATTCTTCCTCCCGGAGACGCGAATAATGCGTAAGCACGTCTTCGAGAACGGTGGCTCTGTAACGCTGATTGAATCCTCGGTGCCGTATGAAGCGTCTTCACTTTGAACGCAGGCGCTGAGGGGTGCGACTAGGATTCCGAGGATGAGAAAAGTGTAAGGTTGCGATACGTGTGATTAGTATGACTTCATACGATGGTTGTTCATTAATACTAACAAAGATTCTAAATAATTGACAATAATACTCAGTTATTTCGGTGAGCTTGATTGCGCGATTGCGGAGCTCGGAATTTCTTTTACTCTTGAGGAGTGTCTACTCTGACCCGGTCTCGGCGGTCCCACAACATCTCACGATCGTCGACCTGTTTGGCCAAACTTTGCGCCGGGACCCTTGCCTTGTCTCTAATGAGCGTGTCAACTCGGCCCGCTTGGGCCGAACCGAACCCCCATATTGTGGGATGGGTAAACACCGTTCTACCTGGAGGCGGACAATTTTTGCTTGGAAACCCGGGTCGTGGCCTGGAAGAAGCCGCGGTGGAATCGCTTACTTTCGGAATAGGGTATTCTCTTTCAAGCCGCTCGTCCTTTTCGCTCGACGGCGTTCCGGAGGAATATCCGGCTCAATCGCCCGGTGTGATAACGCAAAACAAACGCAAAGTATGTGTCAAATACGATCGTGTTAGAAAACGTTGTACCCAGTATATGGTGTCCATACAGACGTCGGCAGCATACGACTCAACACCCTCGGACCTTACCCGACCAATCGGTGCAGCGTTTCTGCAAGAGGTGGGTATTAAATATCATATGATGAACGTCTTCGAGAGCTATCGAGACGCCCTTGAGCGCTCAGGTGGAGACCTTGGACAAGGGCTGGAAAAAAAGTCTTCGGGGGACCTCTTTCTTGAGCCATTCAGAGTCGAGCATCTGACAAATCCGTGGGTCTACGTTCCGTTGATTTTAGTCGCGGGCTACACCGCTTACGATTATTCGAGCCAAGTGCGATCCGGTCTCACACCGACGCAACCCCTGACGCGGGGATCGAATCGATTCTTGGCCTTCAATCAAATGGCGCTGTATCCGGTTGGTAGCGGAGCTCCTGAGGAAATGTTTTACCGTGGTTTCGTTCAGAACGAGGCGTACTTTCTGACTCGGTCCTCTTGGGCATCGGTCTTGTTAAGCTCGGCCGCGTTTTCGCTTTCACATTCCCCCGAAGGCCGGGTGACGGCCGCTTTCAGCGGACTCTACACGGGCTTTCTCGCTTCTCATTACCACGGCGCTTTGGGTCCCGGAATCGCGCTCCACTTTTGGGCGGTTCTTTTCCTCGGGATAGAGTCTTATCTACTCGTGAAAAAATCGCAGGCCGCGGCCACCGGTGCCTCACCCTTGGCTCTTCAGTTTTCCCTATCGTTCTAGTACTCTTTTCCCATACCCGCATCGAATGAAATAGGTGGTGTTTGGATATTCAAAAGACAGGGTTCAGTCTATTGTTGGCTTTGCTCTCGGTAGTAGGCATCGGAATGAGTCCGGCACACGCGCGCGTGTATGATCTCTACCGCGCCGACTACCCGAAAGGCCACTACTGTTCGGCAATTGGGGGTGCCTGCGCTGCCGATCCAGACCTCGAAAACTCTTTTTTCCAAAACCCCGCTGCATTGACCGCTCGCGAACCGACTTGGGCATTCGATGGCGATTATAATGGCTCGAGTAATCTTGAACCCGGAATGAAGGAGTCAAATGACGTCAGCGAAAGTTCAGTGATGGGCGGTATTGGGTGGGCGGGGGATCTGTGGGGAATGGCCATCGCATTTTCCGGACGACAAGAGCGCGTGGCTTCTAGCGTATCGGTCGTCGATGAAAATGGGTTTACGCAGCGATTTCCTCTCGCGGCTCGCTCGCGATCGTTTGATCTCCGAATTCCGTTAGCATTTCGAGCTTCTCACAAGTTTTCATTGGGGGGCGCGGTATCCGCCTCCCTATGGTCCCAAACCCTTACGGGAGAAAATGGAAGCCGTGCGGTTGCCTCTCCGCAGAGCGCTCCGATTCAGTGGGGTTTTCGCTTCGGGGGTATTTACCAGCCGCTTCGGAGCGATTGGGAGTTTGGGAGCTGGTTTAAGCTGCCCTCCACGCGTAACATACGCATCGAACTTGATACTCAAGCGTATTCGAATCAGATTCAATATAGGGAGGAACTTGCCCTCCACGACCCATGGATTTGGGCTGTCGGAGCGAGATGGAATCCCGGCTCACGGGGAAAAATTTTCCTAGCCGAGCTTGACGCGATTGGCCCGACGACTGATGGCTTTCTGCTCAATTACGATACTTTTGCGGCAGCGCTGGGCGAGGGTAGGATTCGTGAGAAAGGGCGTACGGTGGCTATCCAGCCGAGAATCGGATTCCAGGCGCCGATTGATGTCGGACTAAGCGTACCGCCGCGGCTGTTGCTCGGTAGTTTTTATGAAACCTCCCGCCGGTCGGGACTTAGAGGCCGCCTACACGCGACAATGGGTATCGCGTATCAGGCCTTTTCGGGAATCGAGCTGATGATCGGAGGCGATTTTGCGAAAGACTTCACGCAAATATTTTTTACTTTTCGCTGAGGTAGTATGTGTGATCGGAATTTGCGGATTTTTACTTTCAAGTTGCGGAACGCACGGATGCGGAGTTGTCGATCGATTCATGAACGAGCCCGGCTGCCGAAGTTACGCGTTAGATGCCCGGCGTGTCCCCATCGGAGGGTCAGCAAGTTGCGCTGGCACGAGTTTCAGCCGTAAAGTTCGCATGAATTGCACTCCGGGGTCGGGCTCCTTCAACCAATGTTCGTCGGCTCTCAGCGGAGGCATTCTGTACGTTTTACTAGTCGCAAACAATGCGGGCGGTTCGTTCCAGGATTCAACCGGGATCCTTTACGCAACTTGTGGTTCGCTTTGGCAAGATTTCTTCGCCGGCTCTATCGAGTCGGCAACTGCTTTTTACCAGAGTTCGACAACGATCCCTGGCGATACTGTGACTTGCGATGACAGCACGGGTTGTACCCTTAATCCGAGTGAAAGTTGCTTCTCCGGGTGGTTGGCTGGAATCGGCCCATCGGGAACCGCATCTTTGCCGAACGGCACTTCTCTGTTGGCTTGCGTCTATATCGACAATTCATCACAGCCAGCTTCGCCCGCACCGCCGTCTCTACAAAACTGGAATACCGACCCACTCCTACCGTTGTCGATTTCGGGGGATCCTACCTTTACCACTGGATGGCGTGATGCGTATTGAGTACTGGATAATTTATGAAAAGACTCAAATTTCTTGGAAGCCCCTCTCTTAAATTCACCATTTTCACGATGGGTTTTATTGGATTCCTTGCTGCCCCATTGAATTCTCGAGGTGCAGATACTACTTTTCTGCCGGAGTCTCATCATCAGCGTTACCAAACCTATGGTCTTTTCATCGATAATCAAACGACGTTGATCTATCGAAATGCAGGCCGCGCTTGGGGTGCACTCGGTGCTACTTTTGCGCTGCTAGGCCGCGGTCAAGGCGTCGAAGCTTCACAACTCGTGGTCAGCGCCTCTGTCAATACGGCGTTTCGCCTCGAGGATGGGCTCTCGCCTGAAACGGCAGATGCGCGCGTTGAAATCACTTGGGACACGAGACTCAGTCCGGAGTGGCTTCTCAGTTTCGGATTCAGCCACGCCTCAGGACACGTGAATGACAGTGCATTACCGCAAGATCTCGATCTCCTACCATTGAACCTCGGCGTGGACGCGTTCCCCATACGAGTGATCTACGACGGGAGCGAATTCTTTCGGCCGGGGTTCACACTGAAGCCGCTTTTCGAGTCGGAACCGAAGTCCAAGTTCTTTCAAGGAAACCAATTTCTTGAATGGTACCCATGGGGGCGAGCCAAAAGCTATTCGGTTCCCACTCCGTACTTCGCCTTTGGTCTTGAGGAATATGGGCATAATAGCTTAGAAGTCAGCTTGCACAGCCAGGTAGGCGTTTACTTCGGGAACCATCGCGATCCGAAACGTTTTAATTCTCTTCGCTGTACGGCCGGTTTTTATTCGGGTCCAGACCCGCGCCTGAAGTATTATTACTACAAGGACACGCACGTGACCTTCGGGTATTTGGGCATAATGTTGGATATTTAAATTTAGGATTCGATCGGCGTGGCGACCATCACTCGGTCGTCCAGCTCCAGGAATTTCTGTGAAAGCTACGGAGCCGATATTTCCCGCGCTAGCCTCCGCTTGAAAGTAAAAAGGCCACCTCCGAAGAGGCAGCCTTTTTATTGAAAAATGGTGGAGACATGGGGAGTCATACCCGTGTCCGAAGCAAACGAATACCTCCAGAAGGACGTGAGATCAAGCGCTTCCAGGCCGCGCGGTGAGGGGACGCTCTAGAAGGCTGCGGCTTGCATCACTGGTGTGACTGAAGCTTGAGGGTCGATAGCGAGAGATGCTGGTTGAGATAGCGCGCTTGGTTTCGGAGCTGGCATGGGATGATAGGCCCGCTTGTAGTAGGCGACCTGGCGGCCAGGGTTAACGGGAATTCTAATTGCCTTCAGAATCTGAGCTAGGAGGGTCTTTTCGACCTTATAAACCGATCGGCGAGGGCCGGTGGCTACCCCACTAGCGGAGGCAGCTGCGGCGATCTTTTTGGCTGTAAAACCCCCTGTCTCTGAGTAAATCAGGACTTTAAAATGAACGCCGTCATCGCAGTCCCAGACTTCTCCGTATTTTCCAAAGATCGAAAGCTCACCAGACACCCTGTTCTTGAGAGCTCTAAATCCGAAAATGGTTGTTGGGGACCGAGAGTCTTTCCTTGGCAAAATCCACTCGCAGTTTTTTATCTTCATAACAGTGCCTTCCTTGGCTGTGTGACTTGCCCCGAACGTCGTGCGCAGGGCTCTATTCTGAACATGAATCGTTGGATGAGCGTGGTCAATGCGTTCTCGGCACGGGGGCGGGCGCACACGAAACGCGTCTCGATCTGGTGGCTTGCTCTGCTCTGTTTCTACAGTTGCTGTGTAGTCAGCATCTTCTCAAGCTGCTGTTCTTAGTCAGCGTTATCTCTAGTGTTATTCTTCACGTAGTAATCAGGACTAGTGTATATAGTGTAAAGTGCTTGTTCAGTGAGCAACTCTGCGCTGAGTCTGGCTTGAACAACACTGAACGATTCGAGATAATATCGTTAGGTCTAGGAGGGACCAACGATGAAGACAAGAAGTTCAAACGATCAGCTTAAGGTTCTACAAGTCAAAGCGCTCAGAGTCCTAACCAACTCAGACTTGATCCGGAAGATAACAAGCGAGCACCGACTGAGCGGTAAGTCTCCCCACGAACTCAGAGAACTGATCAAAGAAACTGCTCAGCAGCTGACCGATAGCCAAGACCATCCAAGGCGAAGAGCTAGACTCGGACGCCAAATTCGCGCGCTCTCGGTTCTGACGAATCTGCCGACGCAAGCTCGGTTCATTCTGAGCGGTACAGCGATCCTAAAGCGCTTAAAGACTATCGGACGGAATTTTTTTAGCGGGCTGAGTGGAAGCCGTGAACTGCTTACGAGCGAGAGCGCTCACAAGATTGAGACTCGGTCTAACATCTACTTTTACCCGAACTTGCTGGCGACCTACCGAACGGGAAAGTTCCAGTCACTGAAAAGACTTATGTCGAAGCCAGGTTCTGGTAGAAGGCGCGAGGTCGTGGCAGTAATTCGATTTTTCTTCGTCGATCTGGACCAAGCGACGAGCGCAGTTCAACTCGCACGAAGGCTCGCCGACCTCCCGATCAAACCCGATGTTATCGTCGAGTCGTCCAGAAACCGCTACCACCTATATTGGTCAATCCCCCCGGTGAAACTCGGCTATAAACGATTCCGAAGCGCCAGTTCAAAAGTCTACGGAGAGCAGTTGAACGAAGACGTCATCAAAGAGTACCAAGCCGCGCAGAGGGTCTTATCACTGCACCTCCGCGGTGATTCTGAATCCACCGATGTGACGAGAGTATTAAGAGTGCCAGGCACACTCAACCACAAGCCGGCGAAAGGCCGAAGACCTCAGCTTTGCAGGTACCATAAGAACAGCCAAACGCTGGAAGCTGCGCTAGGCGAGCCGGCTACAACTTACGATAATATGCTTTCAATGATCCTAGAGATCACCGGTGAAGATGGAATAGGTGACCGTACCGAGAAACAGGACGTGCCGATAGTTACACCGCAGGAACTTCAACTCGAGAGTGGCGCGGAGGAGCTAGTTAATCGGCATGCCGTAACTCTATCGCACGAAGTCCTTGATCGCTTCAGAACCACGTTCCGTATCAAGGACTCTCTAACGCAGAATGAAATCGCATTGCTGTCTCACGTAGCAAGGTACTCGCAGCGAGGCGAGGTATTCTTCAATGACGGCTTTAGACTGTCTCTGGATGGAAAGGGAAACCGTTACCGCGAGCTTCACGATACGATTTACCGGCTCTCGCGAGTCGGTCGAAAGATCAACATAAAGGACCTGCTTCCTATGAAGAGCAAGGCTGAGCGCCACAGCGATCCTAAGAGGAGTAAGAAGACGGTGTATTCGATTCACAGAAAACTGGTGCAGGTGCTCGGCCAGCATAACCGAGTCAACACGTCCGGAGAGCTAATTCCGGGTGTCTATACGTCGGGCAAACGGAACACCGGCCTACGGGTAGATAGCCGAAAGCTCGCCCTTGCAGGGGTTGGGATCGAAGATTCAATTAAGCTGCTGACCGACAAGGTTCTCCGGAGCTCCGAGATTCAAGACGGCTGCTCGGCCGACGTCGAAGCGATCGACGGGCTTGTGGAAACCACACACGCGTGGCGCGCCAGGATCGTCTAAAAACATTTCGTATAATACCTTTGAGGCCCGCGAGCTGATCACCGTTCAATCCTTCAGTTCTCAGCTCGCGGCACCTCTGATCTCGGTGCTCCCCTCAAGCTGGCGCTTTCGACGTGGGCATCGAGATCATCCCTTTAAATAAATGCGCCACATTAGAGGACCGATATGAACAAAAAACTCCCCCCGAATAAAAGTACCAATCACACCGCGACAGTAAGTCTGGTGGACCAGATCAATAAACACCTCGCCGACATGAAAGCTACCAAGGTGGCTCTTTCCACTCCCGGATTTAAAGCGCTTACCGCTGCGACCAGAAAAGCTACCGGATCCACTGTTACCCCCGGTGGAGACGGAAATAAAACGATTGAGCAAGAACTTACCGAGATCAAGAATATGTTGGGGCACATCTCTGAGGGTTTAGCGACGCTGATGGAACACACCGCTAGCCAGGCAACCTCTTCAGCCTCAGCCCGGTCTGAAACTCCAAAGAAGCGGAGCCAACGGTGAGTAACGGAAGAACTGAATTTAGAAATGTCACCCAGCGTAGTGATGGAACCTTCTCTGCCGCGTATCCTTACGACGATTTTAAATCTGCGGGCGACGGATTTAAGTCTGCCGTAGATGCGCAACGTGCAGTTGAGGCAGTGATCTGGAATCGACGTGGGCCAAGCTGTTATCCTGATCTGAAAACTCCGACACCAGAGCAGAAAGAACTCTACGAAAAGTTTCAGATTGCGAACGCACTGGCCGAGGAAGAGCGGCGGCGTGTATTCGTAGCTGAAGAAATGACCAAGATTATCCCCCTCGCGACGGTGAAATCAATCCAAGCAGACTTCAATGCCGGTGCAGAGATTTCAGAGCTGGCTAGGGAGTATCGGTTCCATCCAGATCTAATCCTTGAAACGCTGATCCAACTCGAAGAGCGAAGGGTAGGCACGTTGAGACGAAGCCAGGGGCCAATCGAGCCAAAGATTGAGCCTACTGCCGAGTCCTCAACCACAGGACTGGTTTCGAGAATTAAGAAGAAGATCGTCAGTGGGCGACGTTAAAGTCATCCGCGGGAAACCGCCCGCCATTACCAAACGCATACCCTTTAAACGCCCGCGTCTGCGCCTTACGGCCCGATCCGCGGTGATTACCACCCCGACATCCCGAAGCATCCTAAGGGCCAGTAAAGCTTGCTGATAAGGTGGCGCTAACGGCAGTCAGCGCATGTCCCGAAGGGCGTTCACGGACCAGCGACATCCGAGGTAAAGACCATGGAACACGACGACACTATCGACACCGAAAACTACTCTGAGCTAGCCCGGAAGATACTCCCGTTGTATTTGGGCAGCGGCCTGACCCATAAGGAAATAGCACTCCGCCTCAAGCGCTCACCCCGTACGATCGCGAATCTCATCGCCATACACGGCATGAGTAAGCACAAGGCCCGTCGAGAGGCCGCAGTCCATCGCCGGGAAGCCGATCGTATCTTGGAACGGCAGGAGCAGCGCCTTCGTGGCTCCTCCATCTTCGGCAATGCACCGGTGAACTGGAAGCCTAATTTCGTATTACATGCCGGCCAGCAGTCCGTCCTGGACGCCATTGAAGCAAACTTCGCAAGTCCGACTCCGGCATCGATTGTCACGATCGTCGCCGCCCGTGGGTTCGGTAAGACCATCTTCGCTGGTTCACTCCTTATAGATTTTCTAATGAATACCCCCAACGGCAAAGTCCTATGGGTCGCCCCGCATTACTCATCGGCCCTCGCCTTGGTGGACGAACTCTTCAAAGGTGTTGATGACGATAGCGGCGAGCGATTTCTCGATGACGAAGATGAATACGGCAACCGAGTTTGGGAAGTTGTTCAGGGAAAATCAGGTCTTCAGATCCGTTGGTCCAATGGGGCAACCGTTTCGATCCGTTCCGCAGAAAATCCAGAGTCACTTGTTTCCCGCGGATACGACCGCATCTTTATGGACGAGGCTGCCCTCATCGGTGACTCGACAGTTTTCCATCAGCGCATCCTTGGAACAGCTCGCAAGAAAGGCTCGAAGATTTTTCTCGTGTCAACGCCGCGCGGACGTAACTGGTTCCGTGACCTGTATCTCAAGGGCCAGGACGACGCAGAAAGAAACTACCTTAGCTTTCATCGAACGTACCGGGACAACCCTCGTTACAGTAACCTGCTCATCGACTTGATGGCTGGTATGCCCGATTGGATTCGCAGACAGGAATACGAGGGTGAGTTCCTTGATGACGGCACCGGTGTCTTTACCGGACTCGACAGTTGCATCAAAGGTGACGAGATTTCGTTTCCTCATGCCAACCAGGAATGGGCACCGCCGATAGCGAACGTGGCTAAGCGAACTTTCGTAGTTGGTCTCGACCTTGCGAAGCAAGTTGACTTCACGGTTATGATCGCGCTCGACGCTTCTTCAGGCGAGTGTGTTTACTATCGTCGCGTGAATAAAGTCCCGTACCTTGAAATCCTTCCGGACGCAGCGAGGCTCTGTGAAAGATTGAATCATGCGACTTTGATCTACGACGCTACCGGCGTGGGGTCCGGCCTCTCGGAGCTTGTTGACCGTCTCGGTATCTCGACACGACCGTTCGTCTTCACGAATTCTTCCAAGCAGGAACTCATCAACAAACTTGCGGTGTCGATCGAGCGCAATGAAATAATCCTCCCGAACATTCAGACGGTCCGAAAAGAACTCAGCTCTTTCACTTACGGTGTATCGCGCACCGGCAAGATCGTCTTCGAGTCCGGTGCAGGGATCCACGACGACATTGTAATGGCTCTGGCACTTGCGAATTTCGAACGGATAGACGGTGGCCTACTCGAAGTCAGATCTTTCGACGCGATCTGTGGTTTTAACTTTGGACACATTGAGCCCCGTTCGTTTCGCGAATGGATGGATCAAGACAATGATTGATCGAGCACCTACGGTGTCAAGCCCGGTTATCCAGCGGAAAGATTCCACGATACTGGCGCACATGCCGAAGAATTCTCCGAGCGCCTGATGAGACTCACCGGTGCGTTTGGCGGTGAGTGGTAGCCTGATTACATCAGACTCCGGACCGCGGATCGGTGGACAATATACAGTTAGATAATAGCCCACGATTGAATGGGGGTAGGGAGAGGCGGTAGCCTAGCTGGAGGACGTCTTTCGGATGGGGTTTTCTGTCCACCCTTCGAGTGCGTTCTGCACTGTGCCTTTAGCGACACCAAGTCTCGCCGCGATCTTTCTCAGAGAGAGCCCGTCCGATCGAAGGCGTCGGATCTCGTGATCGTCCCGTGTCTTAGGCCGACCAAACCTCACGCCCTTCGCCCGTGCGTTCGCGATCCCT
Organism: Oligoflexia bacterium; assembly: GCA_014376785.1. GTDB lineage: Bacteria > Bdellovibrionota > UBA1018 > UBA1018 > UBA1018 > JACMQW01. The sequence continues at coordinate 8,060 of JACMQW010000035.1, read as the reverse complement.
GAGCGCACGCGGGAGCGAATAACTTCCGCCTCGTACTCGGCGAACGCAGCGATCATGTGGAGCATGAGACGTCCCTGGGCGCTACTCAGATCGAGGTTATCTTTGAGCGAACAAAACTCGACCCCAACGTCCGCGAGTTCTTGAATCATTAGGACGATTTCGCGAAGGCTGCGTCCCCAGCGATCGAGCTTCCAGACGAGCACTAGGTCAAACTTTCGTGACCGCGCATCGCGGAGCAGGCGATTTAATTCGGGGCGATTCATGTTTCCGCCCTTATACCCGGAGTCGTCGTACACCACGGTGAGGTTCCATCCGCGAAGGCGCGCATACTCAGTCAGCTCGCGGGACTGCATCGCCGTATCTTGCAGATCCGTACTGGTGCGAACGTAAGCCACGCAGCGTTTCGATTTCGATTTCGAGTTCATACAGACCTCGGTATTTCAGACGTTACTTCTTTTTAATAACTACGGTACGGGCGACGGCCAGTTCTTTGGGTTGTCTCTTTTCGTGCTGACCATACTCCGCGTTGACTAGTTCTTCGATAATCAAAGCCTGACTCTTATTAAGTAATTCCTTGAGAACCTTGAGGCGTACCGCGACCTCGTCGTCGAGGCGAAAGGACTGCGGCGTCCCGTAACGGTTCCTATCTTTGGGCTCAGCTCGTTTCAGTACCATAGCTAGATCCTACTATACCAAGTACATCGCTGTCCACTACATTTAAACAACTACAATTTTGTAGTGGACACGGTGCGGCATCGGAGTTACTCTAATTTAGTAAGGTCATCGAGGGGAGTGGAAACGGTCGGAAACTCCAGAACTGGAGACACAGTCCCTCCCACTCTCCTCGGTGACTAAGGAAAGAAGGAAAGCCCCATGAAGATCATAGTGAGTAAAATCAGCACAGAGTCATTAGCGGCGCTCCAAGCCCGCGGCTACCGTGTAGTAATCCGGTGAGCTCCCGGTAGCGGCGAGTGATTTAGTTCTTTCAAGGACAGGCAACCGAACTTAACTCTCATAACTCGAAGGCGGTACCTACGTGAGAAATCAATTCGAAGAGATCAAGGTCATCGAGGACGCGAACGGTTTGCTGGCATCTGGTGAGGTTCGGCTATCACCGGTGCACTCCTTTAACGAGCCCATGCGCATCGACGATGTTGAGGTGTTGGAAGAGGTTGTTAAGGAGATCCGCGCGATGTCGGAAAGAGGAACGCCGGTCCTTTCAAGAAAAGGCATTACTAACTAGTCTTCATTAACTTCACTCTGGGACCCGTTAGAATGAAGGCGATATTAAAACCGACCTTTAGTCTTTGATCAAACCTTCCGCGGTGAAGCAGACTACGCGACTTCGCCGCGCCCTGAGGCCGTTTGAAGCCGGTTTTAGGGCTCGTGGGGGTGCCTTGATTTTCTGCCCATCCTGCCGCATGGTAGCGTCCGTGACTTCAGCATTGCCTGCACCCAACTTCCTTCAATTGTTTAACTCCGTTCCTGGGAGCTACCTTGTCCTCGACCACGAACTGAAGCTCGTTGCGATCACAGACGAATTGTCTAACGCAGCTCAGGTTGATCGCGAGGATTCTCTCGGACAATTTATTTTCGAAGTTCTTCCCGATGACCCGAATGATCCGACGGGATTTGAGGTTTGGCGTTCCTCGCTTCTGAAGGTGCTTGAAACCCGGAAACCGGATGTCATGCCGATCGTGAAATACGCGATCCAGCGAAAGGACGGAGGGTTTACCGAAAAATTCTGGCGTCCTTCGAACACCCCGGTTCTTGGTCGCAGCGGCGAAGTTGAATATATTATCCATCGTACTGAGGAAGTGACCGAGCTTCAGAAGAAGGAACAGGAAAGTTTAGAAGCTAAAAATAAATCGCAAGAATCCGAAGAACGGATGAAGTTCGCTCTAAATGCCGCGGGCATGGGCGACTGGGAATTAAACCTCATCACCGGTAAGGCATTTCGCTCGCTCAAGCACGATCAGTGTTTCGGCTATAAGGAGCTTCAGCCAGAGTGGACGCTTGAGCATGCGCTTCGGCACATCCATCCGGAAGATGTTGAGCGAGTCAGGGCTGCACACGCCGTAACGGCGGCCGGCAAGGACGAATTGAATTTCGAGTGCCGCGTAATCTGGGCCGATGAAAGCCTTCACTGGATCAGCGCCCGTGCGCGCGTAGAGCGCAATACGAATGGCCATCCGGTTCGAATGGCGGGACTCGTCTGGGACGTCACCGAACGGAAACTTGCCGAAGAAGCGGTGAAGAAGTCTTCCGAGGCACTACAGCGAAGTGAAGAGACATTCCGGACCATGATGGTCACGATTCCGCAACTCGTCTGGACGTGCCTTCCGGATGGTCAATGCGATTACCTGAGTCCACAGTGGGCGGCCTTCACTGGTATCTCGGCGGGCGAACAACTCGGCCTAGACTGGCTTGACCGGGTCATTTTCCCGGAAGACCGCGAGCGGACCCTCGTACATTGGATTGGTGCGGTCGAAGGCAAGCACGACTATGACATCGAGTACCGTATTCGCCGCCACGACGGTGCCTACCGGTGGTTCAAAACTCGCGGCACCCCCGTGCGCTCGGCAGATACTGGGAAGATCTCCTATTGGTTTGGAACCTGTACGGACATCGACGACGAGAAGAAAGCGATTCGCGACCTCGAAGAGCAGCGCGCTCTTCGGGAGAAGTTCGTAGATTCTCTCACCCACGACCTGCGCACGCCCATGACCGCGGGTAAGATGACGGCTCAGCTCATCCTTCGCCGCCCCGGTGATCCAGCGACAGTTTCCAAGCTCGCCGATCGGATCGTCGTGAACATGGACCGCGCGGACGCGATGATTCGAGATCTTCTCGATGTAAGTCGCATTCGCGCCGGGGAACCGCTTCCTCTTTCGATTAAAGAATGCCGAATCGACCAAATCATCGAATCCACGGTGAACGACCTCGCCAATCTTCACGGACCGCGTATTCGTACGAACAATGAAGTCGGCCATGTCGCCGGCTTCTGGGACGAGAGTGCAGTCCAGAGAATCGTTGAGAACCTGACCGGAAATGCGATCAAGTATGGGCATGAGGCGGCGCCGGTCACCATTCGTCTCAATGCGAGTCCAGAGTGGGTAGAGTTCGCCGTCCATAACGAAGGAGAAGTGATTCTCGAAGCCGACCAAAAAGTACTTTTCAATCCTTACCGGCGGACTACTACCGCTCTGGGTGGCGGTCTAAAGGGATGGGGAATCGGCTTGACGCTCGTAAAAGGAATGACAGAAGCTCAAGGAGGCACCGTGCGAGTCGAAAGCACGGCGGCGCTCGGCACGACATTCATTGTTCGTCTACCAAGGGACTCAAGGTTGCACGTATGAGTGAGATCGGAACCGGTAAAGTCGTATTAGTGGTTGAAGATGATGAGAGCATTCGCGCGACTCTCCAAGAGGCGCTGGAAAGTGACGGCTACACAGTCGTTACCGCCGCCAACGGGAAAGAGGGTATGAACGCCCTCCGCATATTTCCAAAAACAAGCGTCGTTCTTCTGGACCTTATGATGCCGGTAATGACCGGACGTGAGTTCCTCGACGCTCTTCTCGTTGACCCGATTTTGGGAACGATCCCGGTGCTTGTTGTTTCCGCGAACGCAGACGAGAAGACTGCAGAGGGCGCGCGGGCATTCCTCAAAAAGCCGACTGATCTTGAGAAACTGTTAGCACTGGTTTCAAAGTTAGCAGCCTAGAGCAACGCCGCGACTTCGTGCTCGACGTATATCGTTTGTTTGTCGTCGTACACTTACTTGCAGAGTGAGGCATCGGTAGCGCAACCATAGTACTTACCGTTGCCAATGGACCACGTCCGGTTTAGAGCTTAGGAAACCATCACAAAGGACATCCTATGAACATCCGCTCTGTACTTTCCGCATTGATCGTTACTTTTGCACTCGCATCTGCTCCAGCTGCTTTAGCTGCTAAACACTGTTCCAAAGGTAAGCCTTGCGGGAACGCGTGCATCTCGAAAGACGACGTCTGTCACAAGGGCGAAACGTCCGCGACTACATCCGAAGCAGCAGCCCCTGCAGCAGCTACTGGCGCTGTCGTAGCTCCGTCGGTTGACGCTACCACTGCAAGAAAGAAGGAATGCAAGCACGGCAAGGCTTGTGGAAATTCATGCATCTCTGAGAAAGCGACCTGCCACGCTAATGGTTAGTTCGCGACTGAAGCTCTTTTCAAACTCTGTCGTCCAGGGCGTCGCCCGCTCACGTGCCGGTGTCGTCACCACTCCCGAAGATGTCGCCGCGTTCGGAAGCAAAGGTAGGTTGAAGCTTGGGGCTGAGCCGCCACTTGCGGAGCGAGCAGGGTGGTTGTGGGAAAATGACTTGGAGAACGTCCCGCTCTTCTTGTTTCTCGCTCTAGCGGACGTGCTCACCGGTGGTCGTCCAATGATCTGCGCCGTGCTCTTCGGGACATACTTCCTGTCGCAGGTATTGCACTCCGTAGCGTTGCTTCGCGCGATGCAACCGATGCGATCGATCTCGTATGTGGTAGGCGTTGCGGTCTGCTTCACGATTTCAGTGCGTTTGGTTATCGCCGTTCTCGGATAGATTCACTTCATGAGCGACGGACTTTGCAGGGCCAGTCCGCGGTGATTCGAGGTCAATCCTACGATGTTCAGTGACTCAGTGTATTAGCTACAAGACTAGCTCAACCTTTGTGCGTAAGTTGTGCGTAAGTCTTTCCTTGATTTCGTATCGTCGGCGATCATAATCAGAGGAGATGAGACCTCCACACCGTGAGATGAAGCCGGGCCGCGATCTTGACCGGCTCGTAGCAAGAAAACTGTTTATATCAGACGAAACGAAGCCGTATTCAACATGCCCGGATGCCGCCTCGCTGATCACTCTCAAACTCGGGATGGAAGGTTTTCACTTTAAGTACGACGAAACCGACGGGGTAGTGCTGAGGTTGAGCCATGATGACGGCAAGGAGCATGCAACCGCGTTCGGTGAGACCTATGAAGAAGCCGTCTGCCGTGGTGCCTTAAAACTTTACGGAAGTGATCCTGCTTGATGGCGAAAAAGTCGCGTCCCGAACTCAGACTGGGAATCTGGAAACGAACATCGCGCGGAACGTATGTGGTAGCACGCGCCGATCTTCTCACCGCGATAGAGAAGTCTGGCTTCTCGCACGAACAGATAGCAAGCCGCATGGGAGCGAGTCTTCATCATCTCAATGAGTCCCTAGATGGAATGGAGATTACCGTCTGGTCAGCTATGTTCATCGAATGGTCGCTGACACCGGACACTCGCGTGAATCGTATGCGCGACTTCTAAATCGGCATCGTACTTGCTCTACCGAGCGCATGCGCGAATACCCTGTTCTATCCTTTGGTCAGCTTGTGAAACTTTTCCTTCGCTTCGCGGCCGACTATCCGGACGGACTAGCGATAGTTCGGACAGCACTTGAATCCTTCGAAGACGCTGAGTCACTTGAGCTGCCGGATAACGTGATCCGTCTGAGTTCACGACGTCGTTGAAATTATCGCCCGAGCCATGTCACGAACTAGCCCGCTTTTAGAAGCTCTCATTCACGCCGCATCCTTCGAAGGCAGGGTGTAGTTCGCGATCAGCTTATCCTTATAATTCTTTAGAGTTCGGTCCACCGTCGTGTGGCCCAGCCACCGTGAGATGTGAATGAAGTCCTGACCCTTAGAGAGCATTAAATCGGTGAAGCCCTTCCTTCCTCCGTAGGTCGTAACGTTTGGGCCGAAATGATGCTTAGTAGTCTTCGCAAGCGGGCGTCGGAACTTTCCATCCCTAATAATCTTGAGGCAGGCTGTTTGTTCAGGGAAGAGTATTGGAATCGCCTTCACACGCTTAGGTCGTGCTATCGATTTGAGTTTCGGTTGATACACGTAGAGGATTTCAACGCCTTTGTCGTCAGAGTCTGTCCACCATGTAGACTTCCCGGTGGGCTTTGCCATCAGATCGACTTCACTTGGCCTTAAGCCGAGCCAGACGGAAAGGAAGAGCCAGTCCGCAAGCTCAGAATCTATAGCGCTTCTTTTTGACTCAAGCATCTTCGGAGTCAGTGGTGCGGACTCAAAGCTCTCTCCATCATTCTCATCGAAGTACGCGTCGGCGATTGTCTGAAGCTCCTTATGGGTAGGAAGCGGAAGTGGTTCGAAGAACCGCTTTGACTTTCGCGCCTCGTACCTTCCCCAACGATTCACGAGCGTAATGATCTTTTGAACGTAAGATGGGCTGAAAGCTTGGCTCGAAAAGAAGTCGTAGAAGCGCCCGCGGCGCTCGTACCATTCACTGCCGTCGAGCTGCAGCTTGCATAGCACCCGCTTCGCCGCGCGCCAGTGCGAGGCTACCTTATTTCTCTTCGCGGATTCCTTATCCATCCGCTCAAACAGGTGGTTCTCCTCGAAGTCTTTCACGAGTGCGGAGGGGAGGAACGCGTCTTGAACGAGCTCTTCATGAAGTAATTTTTCAATGATCTTCACGCGGCGGCTTTCCTGCCGCTTAAGATGTTCCTGAGCATTGATCTGATCGCGGCGAACGCGCGCTTGTTCGATCGTCATGTCTGGAGAAAAGCCGATGCCGGGCATGTTCTTCTCCGGGATGTCGGTAGTCTTGGAAACGTCGCCTGCGTAGCTGACGTGTTGTAGCTTCCACTTGCGTGTCTTGTTCTTCGGTAATGCCTTAATCACATAGCCCATTAGAAGTGCCTCGTTCCCTTATCGGTTAAACGAACACTGAGCTTGAAAAGTACCGTGTCTCCCATGTCCTTTTCGGACACGGTCCGGACACCTAAGTGCCCGGAATCATTGTCTTTTGAGAGAAAAATGGTGGAGACATGGGGAGTCGAACCCCAGACCTATAGCTTGCAAAGCTACCGCTCTACCAACTGAGCTATGTCCCCACAACCTTACGGTGATTTAGTATCTAGCCGAAAGTTTTCGCTCTCGCAATACCCTTTCGCTGAGTTGGTCTTCTAAATTTCCAGTGATACGTTAAGGCATGGCCGCTAAGACCCAAGAGATCGCCGTACTGAACGAGAAGAATTACGAAAAAGGCATGCTCATTGATGATGAGTGGATGGCAGGTGTTTCACGGGAAAACGGAGTTTTTTCGGTATTCATCGTGGATCATTTGCAAGGCGCAGCCCTCTGCCATGAGAGTTTTCCAGCGGTAGATGCAGCGCTTCATTTTGTGAATTCGATTTCTCGTCCTTGGCGATATGAGTCGACGAGCGGCTGCTCCGGTGATCGTTGTGAGGAAGGCAAGTGCAAGGGAACCGGTTGCAAGATTTACTCGCCCCCTAAAAACCAGGCCGCATCAGGTGATCTGCAGACGACAGATTAGCGATTTTTGGCGGAATGAATTTGGTGCAACTTGAGCTTCGAGTGCAGGTGCGAGCGGTCCATTCCAAGCGCCAAGGCAAGTTGAGAAATATTTCCCTGATATCGCTCGTAAGCTTCCTTAAGGAGGTGAGCTTCGTAGGTTCCCATTTGATCATAGAAAGTTTTGTCAGTCGTTGGGCCCTTGCTTTGGTGCGATGATGAGTTCGGCGAACGTTCTTGAATCTTAGGATGAAGGTCCGCCAGTTCAATCATCGAGTCGTCCGTGAGCGCGATAGAGTAGTCGATGAGAGCCGAGAGTTCTCGAACGTTGCCGGGCCAAGAATAATTTTTAAGCGCTTCCTGCGCCGACTCACTCATCCGTATTCGGCCTTGAGATTTCGTCTCCAGAAAGTGTTGAACGAGATAAGGCATATCTTCCAGTCGCTCACGAAGCGGCGAAATCGAAATGGGTAAGACGTTCAATCTCTGAATGAGATCGGGCAGAAATTCTCCTTTGGCCGCAAGTTCTTCCAACGATCGGTTGGTGGCTGCGATGACACGAAAGTCGAGCGGAATGGGTCGACTTGAGCCCATTCGTACGATCTCCTTTTCCTGAAGGACTCGAAGGAGCTTGGCTTGAATGAGGATCGGCATATTGGCAATTTCGTCGAAAAAAATGGTCCCGCCGTCTGCTTCTTCGAAAAAGCCTCTGCGCAAAGCATCCGCTC
>JACMQW010000034.1 GCA_014376785.1 Oligoflexia bacterium | reverse complement strand
CGCGGCAGAATCCATTAATCACGTCCATGTCCGCGCATTGGCCGAGCACGTGGATCAGAAACATTCCCTTCGTGCGAGGGGTGAGCATCGTGCGCGCGCTCTCGACATCGATCGCGAGGGTCTTCGGATCGACATCGACGTAAACCGGAATGAGTCCGAGCTGCACGAGCGGCCAAACGGTGGTCGGCCAGGAAAGCGCCGGAACTAAAACTTCATCGCCTTTTTTCCAGGGCTCGCCGCCATTCGAACGGCGAATCATCAAATCCACCATCAGGAGGTTTGAGGAAGAGCCCGAATTCACCATGAGAGAATGCTTCGCTCCGGTCCACTCCGCGAACTCTTTTTCAAACTGGAGCACGCGTGGCCCCATCGTAAACTGATTCGAGTCGAAAACCGCTTTCGCTGCTTGAATTTCTTCTGGGCCGAAAGTCGTGGATGCCAAAGGATATTTTACGTTCATGGTTATAAACATCTTTCATGTTTTCGTGCCGTCGTCCACTATCTCGACTGGTGGAATCACAGAGTTTTCGACGCCCGGGTTACCGGGTTTTTCTCGCGCTTTTTGTTCTTTTCCTCTTGGTGTCGATGCACGGAGTCACCTGGACGCCTTTTTACACCTACCGCGGACTCGACTTCCAAAATTTACATGCCTACTTTCACGGCTATGCGGATCCATTAGGTCGGCCGATGGTTTACCCGCCCCCGATGATCTGGATGATGTCGTGGTGCAGGGGCATCCCGTATTACGCAGCGAATCTCTACTGGGAGTTTGCGATCGTGATGCTGACGTTTTTAGGAACGTGGATCGTCTCAACCTTCGATCGGCGTCGAAGTGCCTTCAGCTGGATGGTTTGGGCGCTCCTTCTATTCCAACTTCCGATGGTCTATGCGGTTGAGCGAGGAAACAACGACGCGTGGGTGATTCCGGTTTTTACCCTGGCGAGTGCCCTCGTTCTGCATCGGAAGATTTTCACCGCTGGACTTTTTTTCGCGGCGGCTTGTTGGCTGAAAGTCTATCCGGTCGTTCCTTGCGTGCTCCTGCTTGCGATTTTCGTCCTCGATCCAGAACTTCGGAGACGGTATTTCTGGAAATTACTGGCTGGCCTGGGAGTGGGCGGAGTGGGGATCGGTCTGATTTTCTGGCCCGAGTCATGGACTTACGTCACGGAAACTCTACCGGCTTACGCCAAAGAACATCGGCTCCTGATTGTGAGTAGCCATAGTCTTTTTCGGCGATGGCCGAGTCTTTTTTTGAAAGTTCCGATTCTTCTCCTTTGGGGCACGATGTTCCACCGAATGTTTCGAAAGGATCCGCTCTTCGTCTTCACTGCCGGCCTTGCGATCTCGACTTTTTTTCAAGACTCCTCGAACGACTACAGTCTCATTACGGCTTACCCTTTTCTTTTCGTTTTGATGAATCGAATGCTGAAACCGGGGATCGACTGGCGCCGGTTTGGATGGTTGGTTTTTTCATTCTGGGTTTTTATCGGCGACCGAACTCCCGTCGCGTGGCTTTTTCACTCTCGCGGAGCGATCTTCGTGCACGTCATTTGGTTTCTGACCTTTCCTTTTTTCATGAAGCGGGAGTTGGATGAGGTGATGTGGTCGCCGTATTCTTTCTCGTACCCAGCTGATAGCGTAAGGGTGAGCGCACCCGCGGGCGGACCGAGCGCCGGCGGATTAGATCGGCAGGCAGTCGTTTGAAAAAGCTCCTTTTTCCCGCTGCATTCACCGTTTTCACGCTCTTACTCATTCTCTCTTTTCACGGCGTGATTTACCTCCCCCTCTGGAATTTCTACGGACTCGACCTTCATAACCTCCACGCTTTTCACAATTACTGTCCTGAGTGGCCAGTGCCTTACGATCGGCCAGCAAACCTCTGCGGCGATATTTTGAACCGGCCGATGATTTATCCGCCGCTTCTCTATTGGCTGATGGGGTGGCTTCGCGGAACGCTGCTGACGGAGGCCGCTCTCTACTGGAGCTTTGCGATCATTCTCTTTACGTTTCTCGGCACGTGGCTCGTTTCCATACCGGAGGCGGAGCGAAGTCCGGACCGCTCGCTCCCGCGCTGGATCTGGATGCTCTGGATTCTCCTTCTTTTGCAACTTCCGATGGCTTACGCGGTCGAACGTGGGAACGTCGATGCGGCAGTGATTCCGGTGTATTGCCTGGGTACTTTCCTCTACTGGCGGCGGAAGTATTTTTGGGCGGGGTTTTTTATTGCGACCTCGTGCTGGATGAAGGTTTACCCGGCGGTCCCATCGCTCCTGATTCTCTCGGCACTCGTCCTCGATCCGGAGCTTCGGAAGCAGGCGCTTCGCCCTTTTTTCTCGGGGTTCATCACGGGGGGGATGGCTTGGGCGATCCTCCTTTTCCCCGATTCTTACCGCTACGTTTTCGAAGTGCTCCCGAGGCTCACTCGAGACCCGGGGGGCTATGGGACGAGTAGTCACACGCTTTATAACGGCACGACCGGAATGCTCGTGAAAATCCCCCTGCTCATCGCTTGGGCCGTGTTCTTTACCCGCGCCCTTAGGCGAGACCCGATTCTCATTTTCACGGCGGGACTGGCGATCTCGACTTTTTTTCAAAACCTCTCGAACGATTACAACCTGATCACCGCCTATCCGTTTCTCTTCGTCGTGATGCATCGGTTGCTTCGTCCGCGAATGAATTTCGCCGATTTCGCCGTGCTCCTGCTGACTTTCGCCGCATTCGTGCTCGATCGTACGCCCATGGAGCTCGTTTTTCATAACCGCGGGGCCCTTTTTACGCAGCTCGTCTGGTTTCTGGTCTTTCCGCTCTCCATGATGAAGCGGATTGACAAAGGGACCTCGAGTGAAGGAAATCTGATCCCACGATGAAAAAGGCTTTTATTACCGGTATCAGTGGTCAAGACGGTTCCTACCTCGCAGAACTCCTCCTCGAAAAAGGATACGAAGTTCACGGAATGATGAGACGCGCGTCGACCTTTAACCGCGAACGCATCGACCCGATCTTTTTTGAAAATCCCGGCCGTTTCAAAAACCAACTCCAACTTCATTACGGCGATCTTTCGGACGCCTCTTCTCTGAACCGCTTGCTTCGCACGATTAAGCCGGAAGAAATTTATCACTTAGGCGCCCAGTCCCACGTCCGCGTTTCTTTCGACGTGCCGGAATACACTGCCGACATCACCGGCTTAGGGACGATCCGGTTGCTCGACGCAATTCTCGAGACAGGAATCGACACGAAGTTCTATCAAGCCTCGAGTTCGGAAATGTACGGACTCGTTCAAGAAGTCCCTCAGAAAGAAACGACTCCGTTTTATCCGCGCTCTCCTTACGGCTGCGCGAAAGTTTACGCTTACTGGATCACCGTAAATTACCGCGAAGCTTATAAAATGCACGCGTCGAACGGCATCCTCTTCAACCACGAGTCTCCTCGCCGCGGAGAATCCTTCGTCACTCGCAAAATCACGAAGACCCTCGCTCGCATCATGGCGAATAAAACCAAAGAGCTTGCCCTCGGGAACTTAGACGCGAAACGCGACTGGGGTTATGCAAAAGACTACGTCGAAGCGATGTGGATGATGCTCCAGGTGAAAGAAGCAGACGATTACGTCATTGCGACGAATGAAACCCATTCGATTCGGGAATTCCTCGACCTGGCGTTCGGATTCGTCGGCCGCGATTGGAACGATTACGTTCGCATCGATCCGAAGTACTACCGCCCGACCGAAGTGGATCTCCTGATCGGCGATGCCACGAAGGCAAAAGAGAAACTCGGCTGGACGCCGAAAACGTCGTTTAACGAGCTCGTGAAGCTGATGGTTTACGAGGACCTGAAAGCCGAAGGCCTCGACGCCGACAAGTTGATGAAACTCTAGTCACTGTGAGCGTTAGCTGGGTTCGAGTCTCGTTAAGCCTTCCGCTGAGCACAGTTTCCTGTGAGCGTCTGCTGAACGCGAGTCTCGTTAACCCTTTCGCTGATCTCTCGTCTGCTGGCCGGCCTAGGCGATCGGGCTAAAATTTCTTTCATCATTAGACAAGGTTTCTCGGCCGAGAGATACTGGGTCATGCGAAAATGGTTAGAGTGGAGTGGGCTTTCGGTTCTTTCTCTTTTTTCAGTCGCGTCTTTTGGCGCTCTGCCCGTCCAATCGGCGCACACGTCAGTCGAACTCCTTTCGGAGTTTGAGTCCGTCGCTCCGAATAGCACCCAGTGGGTCGGACTTCATTTTCAGCCGGAAGCCGGCTGGCACGTTTACTGGAAAAATCCCGGCGACTCCGGTCTCGCACCGAAGTCTGAGTTTTCGAGCGCCCCGAATGGATCGCGCTTCGGCGGTTTAGAGTTTCCAACTCCGGAACGAATCCCTTACGGTCCACTCGTGAACTACGCCTATCCGGGCGAAGTGCTTTATCCCATTCAGTGGACGGCACCTGAGTCGCTGCAGCCGGGCGAAAGCATTACGCTGACGGCCACTGCGAAATGGCTTGTCTGCAAAGAAGAGTGCGTTCCCGGAAAAGCGGTGCTCACGCTGACTCTTCCCGTAGAGCCGAAAGAAAAATTCGGAACGTCGAGCGGAACCCACGCGAAACTTTTCAAAGCCACGGTCAGTTCGCTGCCAACCCGAGCGGATGACCGAGTGAAGGTGAGTCAGAAAAAAGACCGTTTCGAAATTGATTATCTCGGAAAGGTCAGCGGATCGCTGTCTGAGATTTTCTTCTTTCCCGATTCTGGAATGTCCATCCCATCGGCGACGAAAGAAACCGTCACGCGAATTCCCGGCGGTGTGCGCATCCGTTTTATACGGGCTGAGTCTGCTGTCCCGGAAGCCGCTCTCGTTCGGGGCTTACTGAAAACAAGTGAGCACTCGGGAATCGCTATCGGTCCGAAGACCGCACTCGTGCCAGTGAGCTCGACGACATCGAGTGCTCCGCTCGACTCAGCCACGCTGAAAGATTCGAACGAATTAAAATCTGTTCTCACGGCTGTCAACCCAACCGGTGAAGAAGAGAACTTAGGCATCATGCTGATCTTTGCTTTCATCGGCGGGATTATTTTGAATCTCATGCCCTGCATTCTTCCCGTGCTGTCGATCAAGGTCGTCGAAATCGCGACCCAATCGGGAACGCAGAAGTCTGCGATTCGGAAGCACGGGATTATTTTTACGCTCGGAGTGCTGGTTTCTTTTTGGGTGCTTGCGATCATTCTGCTCACCCTTCGCGCCGGCGGGACGACGCTCGGGTGGGGCTTCCAACTCCAAAGCCCGTTTTTCATCGCCGCACTGGCCATTCTCTTTTTCCTCATGGCGATGAATCTCTTCGGATTTTTCGAGGTGGGCGATCGGCTCATGGGAGTCGGAGGCGGACTCACGAGAAAAGAAGGCTACGTCGGGTCGTTTTTCACGGGCGTGCTGACGACCGTCGCTGCGACTCCGTGCTCGGCACCTTTCATGGGAACCGCGCTCGGATTTGCCCTCACCCAAGGCGCTTTTTCAGCGGTTCTCGTTCTGACAGTGCTCGGTCTCGGTCTCGCATTTCCGTACCTCGTTTTTTCCTTCCTCCCGAATGCGTCGAAAATTCTTCCACGTCCCGGGATGTGGATGAAGTCTTTGAAAGAGTTTCTGGCTTTCCCGCTTCTCGGAACGGTGGTTTGGCTCTGTGGCGTGCTCGGAAACCAAGCGGGAATTCTCGGAGTGGTTCGGTTACTCACCGCGATCGTTTTAGTCGTCGGAATCATCTGGATTTATGGTCACCGCGCAGACCGCGCGCTCTCGAAATTTGCGCGAACGGTGTTCATCGCGGGACTCGCGGTTTTCGCGTTTGCCGCACTCTCGCCGCTCGGTGAACTCCAACACGAACGCTCCACTCGGAAAGTCGTGATGAGTGCACTGGTGGTCGAGCCCTGGAAAGCGTGGAGTGCTTCCGCCCTTCAAACTGCGCTCGATGCGAAAAAAACTGTGCTCGTGAATTTCACTGCCGACTGGTGCGTGACTTGTAAAGTAAACGAGAAACTGGTTTTTGAACGGGAGAGCGTGAAAGAGGCGATGCGTGCTCCTGGCGTGGTTGCTTTGCTGGGAGACTGGACGAACGGCGATCCCGAGATGACCGCGGCGCTCATGAAAGTCGGCAGAAATAGCGTGCCGGTTTACCTCGTTTATAAAAAAGGTTCGCCGGAGCCGAAGATTTTACCGCAGCTTTTATCTGCGGATGGACTCATCAGCGAACTTCGCTAATTCGCCGGGACTATTTTCGTTGGCTGAGAGACGGTCTCATTCACCTTCGAAAGATCGCAGCGTTTCGCAAGTGACAGAACACTCGCGTAACGGCCTTCTGGCGTGAGGGCTTCGCTGCCGTAGTTTGTGTAAGGCGCATTATTCCAAAGGTGCGTACGCCAGCTCTTCATCATGCAGAAGCGAAAATCTCGGTCGAGCGCTTTCGAGTGAACGAAGTACGCGTTCGGATCCGTCGCGTCGGGCCGGATGCTCATGTCGCAGTAACCGACGCAGATCCAAAACGCATTAAACCCACCCGCTGAATAGTAGAGGTGATAGTCGGGCGCCGTGATCGGCATGCTTGCGACCCGAGGGTTCAGCCTACCCAGCGTCGATAACGTCGCCGCATCGGGAACGAGGGCGGGTTTAAATTCCGGCGCATACCAGTTCACGAGTTGCGGAACATATTCCATGAGCACTGCATCTCCCGGCTTTGCCGTTGCCTTTAAGAGCGCAAAGGCTTCGCGCATCGGTTGCTCTTTTCGTTCCGCTCCTTCGAAATGATTCATCCAGGCATCCCACAGGGCAAGCCGCACGCCCTGGTAAGGGCGAGGATCGCCCGTGAATTCAACCACCACGAGCATCACGCAAACGGAGCAGAGAAATGCCCGACCCGCTTCACGCGTTTTCCACCAGTGGGACTGCCCGAAAGCCAGTGGCCAAAAAAGACAGGCACCGATGAGCGGTAAGTAATACCGCGGTTGAGAAAAAGGCTGAAAATCGAGAATGCGGACTCCGATGAGAATCAATAGGAAATAAACCGCGCCTAAAAAAACCTCTCGCTTCCACGTCGGGTCGTTCGCCCGCGGCTCGCTCCGGCGGCCGAGGAAGTAGGGAAAGGTAGCGAGGAAAAAGAAGAGCGAGAACGAGACGTGAAACCAACTGCGAAGGCTTCGGAAGGGAAGCTGGAAGGAGAGCTCTCCCCAAATCGCGGTCTGAAGCCAGGGCCGAACCAGTAAAGAAAGGGCCCCCAAAAGTGCGATATTTAAAAGTAAGAAAAAATAAGTGCGTTTCAATCTCGGGAACTCGATGAAAACCAAACCCGAAAAAAGTCCGAAGGCGAGCATTCCGAATAGCGTGTGGGTAAAGAGAAGGATCCCGATGCAGACGCTGAGACTCGCCAGTAAAAGTCCGTTCTTCCGTAATTTCGAACGATCCCGGGCCGATCTCCGAAACCACCCGTAGAAAATCCAAGCCCAGAGGAAAAAGAAATCGGTGACCGCGTGATAGCGAGCGGTCCTCGCGTGAAGGATTCGAACGCTGTTAAATCCGTAGAGCGCGGCGACGCCCATCGCTTCGACGGAGCTGACGGCGATGACCGCGGGCAAGCTCACGGCGATCATTCCCGAGGCGGCGGCGTGCAAGAAAAAAAACGGGATGCGAATAGCAGTGTCTCGGTCGAGCCCGACGAGTTCGCCGAGTTTAATCCCAGCCGCCCCCACATAAAACTGTCCCCACGGGGTGTAGCGATGCAGATCGCCTTCTTCGATTTCTTTTCCACCCGTATTCACCGACCACTGTCCCTGCGGGTCGATCGTCCGCGGAACTCCGACCGCGGCCACGCTTTTCGCACGCTCCGCCGTCTCGACTTCGTCTTGCCAGAGGGTGCGGTATCCCAGGCCTCGACCTCCGATGAGAAAGACAAAAAGAAAAACAGTAAAGAAAGCGAGCCAGGAGGAAGTTTTACGCATGATCTTGTTTTTAGATTAAACGAAATTTAGCGGGAAACGAGTCGAAAGATCGGTAGGCTTTAACCTCACCCCTCTCAAAGGAGCATTTCATGACTTCACTTTCAAAAAGCTTTCTCGCGCTTTCCCTCTTTACCGCATCTCTCTGTAGTGGATTCGGCGTGACGAACGGTTTTGCCGACGCAAAAATCAACCAACCCGCGCCGGAATTCAGACTCACCGATACGGAGGGGAAGACCCACACCCTGAGTGCGCTTAAAGGAAAAACCGTCGTCTTAGAATGGCTGAATTTTGAATGTCCGTTTGTGAAGAAACATTACTCTTCGGGGAATATGCAAAAACTCCAGGCCGAAGCGGCAAAAGACGGCGTGATATGGCTCTCCGTTGTTTCCTCCGCTAAAGGCAAACAGGGATTCTACGAACCCAAAGAAATGCGGGCTCGTAAAGAAAAAGAGAAATCAAACACCACTGCGATTCTTTACGACACCGACGGTAAAATCGGAAAAATGTACGGAGCCAAGTCGACGCCGCACCTTTTCATCGTCGATGCGACGGGTAACTTAGTCTACCGTGGAGCCATCGACGACAAGCCTTCGACGGACGCGGAAGACATCGCCAAATCGAAAAATTACGTCACTGCGGCACTCGCTGATCTCAAAGCGAAACGTCCAGTCGCAACCGCCGAGACGGAGTCTTACGGTTGCGGAGTGAAGTACTGATTTTAGAAACCTTAAGGTTTCAGCTCAGACCGAATCTCACGCCGCTTCTTCCCTAACGCGGTCGTGGCTTCAGCCACTCGATCAGAAGTCATTTTTCCGAACCTCGCTTCTTCGTAAAAACGGTTCCAATCTTCGAGTTGTCTTCGTATTTCCGGTTTTTTTTCTGAGTCAGGCTGCTTCTTCCAAAGGAGAACAACCTGACTCATTTTTTTATTTTCACGCTGAAGGTTTCGAATGACCAGAGTGGACCGGAAACCTTTCGGGCGGGAGCGAAGATGCCGGAATAAAAAGAGAACGGTCGCCGAAATTCCGAGAGAGCCCACCGCAAAAAGCATTCCGAAGAGGTAAACGTTCGTATCGCTTTGGCCACTCTCAAAAGGGTTTTTACCGCTCTTCAAATCCTGAACTCCTTTTTTTAAGGCCTCCCACCGGGCACCGACCGAACTTTCGCCCTCTCCATAATTTAAAATGTACTGAGTCCACTTCGCGCTCGCCCAGTCGTACGAATCGCCGAGCCAATCGAGGACTGCGGTGGTGCGGAGGACTCGAGGCGTCGGATCGATCACATTCCATCCTTCGCCCGGAACATAAGCTTCGACCCAGGCGTGGGCATCGGACTGGCGTACGGTGAGCACATCGCCGACCGCATTACGCGACACACGGAACCCGGCAACCAAACGAGTGGGAATACCTCCCAGGCGAAGGAGGACGGCAAACCCGGAAGCGAATAGTTCGCAGTGCCCCGTTTTTTCAAAAAGCAGAAATCGCTCTAATGGCGGGATTTTATCCAATGCGGCGTCGGGTGCACGGACCGGCTCGTCTTCGGCGTAAACCGCTTTAAAATTCTCTACTCGGTAGTAATTTTGAATTTCACCCATCTTCGCGTGGGGCGATTTCACTTTTTTGAACAAGCGTTCCGCTAACTTTATCAGGCGAGGGGATCTAAACTCCGGGGGTACGAAGAGTTCAGTTTTAGTCGGGAGATCTTGGGGTTTCAAATTCGAATTCACGTCCACCGACGGAAGGTAAGTGTACCGCTGGTTTCGGGACCGGCCTTCGCGCCATTCTTCCGCACGTGTTTTTTCTGCGGGCCAGCGGTAGCCATACACCTCGATGCTGGTTGCTCGCGTCCCATAAGGAACGGGGATATTCGCAGGGCCGACCATTTCACGTAAAATTGTGAGCACGGGTAGGGGTCGCGCCGCATTTTCGACAAAGTGGATCGGGTCGATTTTCGTCGCGGGCGGATCCCACCGTCCACCGCCGAGAACCGAGAGCACTCGCGCGCGAAGCAAACCAGACGGAATGAAAAGCGCGGGATCCGCTCCATTAGGCCCATAAATTCGGAGAGCCGGTGCGGAAGACCCTTTCGAGCTCACCCGCCCCCATTCGTTTAAATTCACTTCTTCGGTATAGCCCGTTTTAGCGGAGTCGTTTCCAAATCCGCCCCCTTTTCCTTGGACGCGCGGAATGAGCGGGAAAATAATGAGGGCGGCGAGAAAGAGCGTTCCAGTTTGATAGAGACTTGTTCGAACGAAACCTTTCGGCAGCGTACTCACGATTCCCCGCCGCTCGAACTCTTCGGTAAGAAATCGGCAAGCCAGCGCAATCGAACCCGAAACAATAAAAGCGATGATGAAAAGGGTCACGCTGAAATCAGGCGACAGGGCGCTTGCGAGAATGAGTGCGATGAACGAAAGACCCATTCTCCAACCCCAGAGACCGCTTGCGCCGCGTGCGATCCCGATCCAAGCCAGGCCGATCGGAGCAACATGGGCAGCTGCAATGATGGGGGCCATTTGGAATCGAACCCAAAGTTGGAAGCCTGCGAAGAGAAGAGCGAGAAATCCCACGACGATGAGGGAAGTTCGCAGACGAAAGCGCGTGAGAATTCGAATACCTGATAGCGCGAGTGCGGAAATGAAAGGCCAAGCCTGGATTTCGTTCGTCATGTAGAGCGCGCCAAACGCGCAGAGCTCCATGACTTCGGACAACACGGCTGCCCAAAAATCCGGGCTTCTCGTTCTCGGGGGACGCCCGTCGATCAGAACGGTTGCGTCTCCGTTCGGACTTTCGGAACCGCCGCGAACTCCCTTCATGGCGCCTCCGGCTGAATCAGCGCGAGCGCATTTAGGGCCGCTTGTTTGCCCGAAATTTTTTTTCTTCCTTTTGCCTGCAGGAGCACGAGTTCCGCATTTTCGGTTTGGTAAAAGGAGGTGGACGCTTTTCTCACCGCTCGCTCGAATGCATCGCCCGGCTCCTGGCGAACGTCGAGGATGACCTCTGCTTCTTTTAGAATGGGTCGACGATTTCGGACCATCGCCCCAAGGCCCCGAAGGCTTTGGTTTGCGATGATGAGTCGAGCATCATCTGTCCATTCGTATTTTCGAATCTCGCCTTCCACGATTTCGATTTCCGCGTGCCGGTTTCCGCGTTCGCCATGAGGCTCCGGAGTGTTCTTACTCTTCAGTAGTAAAGGCGCCGGCCAAACCACGCGTTCTCCCGGACGGCGAACGACCTTCGTCTTTCGTGCAAAACCAAACGGATAGCTCGTGGCCATGGCAAACCCATCCCACCGGTGAATGCCCCGGGTGGAGAGACTTTGGGTGGAGCGGGCCCTTGCCGTTTCTAGGGCGCGAATCTTCGGGAAGAACGCAAGCGAGGTGAATTTGCCATTTTTCCATTCACCGACTTCGAGGCAGAAGATGGTCTTTTTCGAATCGTTCCGAACCACGATCCAGTCTGAAGTCACACTGACCGAACGTGCTTGCAAGCGGAGGAACTCGACGTGAACCGAGGAAACTTGGCGCTCGCTCACCACGCCGGAAAGAATCAGGCCTGCAAGTAGCAAACTTTCGATCAGGTAAATCGCATTATTTCCGCTCGCGAGAGCGGTCACTCCGAGGGCGATGGTGAGTGCAATGTACCATTTCCCGGCGTGCGAAATATCAAGGCGCCGGATGTTGCGCTTCCAAGCGAACCGTTCTCTGAGCGTTTGAAAAGTGTGGAGAATTCTCTCTTTCACGGATTATTTCGGCGCCGGGATTTTTGTGAGAATCTCTTCGATCATTTGAGACTTCGCTTGGTTGACCATTTCGATTCCGTTGAAAAAAAGCCGATGGGAGAGGCAGGGGACAGCGAGGTCTTTTAGGTCATCTGGCAAAACGAAGTTTCGGCCGCGAACGTGAGCGAGGGCTTGGGCTGCGCGCAGGAGCTGGAGTCCTCCGCGTACCGAAACTCCATGACCAATGCCCGGAATCGTACGTGTTCCGCGAACGATGGCGGTGAGGTAGCGAAGAACGGTCTCCTCGACGTGCACTTGCGAAATCTTTTCGCGGACCCCATTTGCTTCCTCGAGCCGCATGACCGGAGCAGAAGAGTGGGCGTCAGCCGAATGCGCTCTTTCTCCTTCGGTTGCGCGGTAAATCTGGAGCTCGTCTTCCTCCGCAGGCGATGAAAATTCGAGCAGCATCATGAAGCGATCGAGTTGGCTTTCTGCCAGGGGATACACGCCGTGGAATTCAAGCGGATTCTGGGTCGCCACGACGAAGAAGGGAGAAGGGAGCGCGTAGGATTTCCCATCGACGGTCACCGTGCTCTCCTCCATGGCTTCGAGCAGAGCGCTCTGAGTTTTCGGAGTCGTGCGGTTTAGCTCATCAGCGAGAACGAAATGCGCGAAGATGGGCCCCTCCCTAAATTCGAATTCACTCGAGCCCGGAAGCATCCGCAAAACTCCCACGATATCCGACGGCAAAAGATCAGACGTCATCTGGATTCGGGAAAACTTCCCGCCGAAAGTAGCGGCCATCCCTTTCGCTAGCGACGTCTTCCCTGTGCCAGGCGGACCTTCTAGTAAAAGGTGTCCGCCTGCAAAAAAGCACGCGATCGCTTTTTCTATGAGGTCCTGCTTTCCTTGGAGACTGAGAGAAAGAGATGCTTTTAATTTTTCAATCGTGGGATTTAAAAGGGCTTCGCTGCGCATCTCATTAGTTTACGGAAAATTCCGAATTCAACCATCGGCAAAAAGATGACGTTTTTCTCCGGTGAGAGAAATCAGGAAGCGAAATAAGAACGAACAGACTCCGCGACCAACTCCACCAATTCCTTCACCTGCGCCTTGGTCAGGTTCAGCGGAGGCCCGATCATGAAGAGGTCGCCGCTGACGCCATCGGCCTGACCGGTGTTTGGCCAGACGATGAGTCCGCGGGAAAAAGCATGCGCGGTGAATCCTTCCGCGACTTTTTTCGCCCGATTGAAGGGCGTTTTTAAAGTCCGGTCCTCGACTAGTTCCACTCCGGCAAAAAGTCCGCGTCCGGTGATGAAGCCCACATTCGGATGAGCGTCGAGTGCTTCGTGAAGGAGTTTGTGCAGAGTTTCGCCCATTTCTGCGCTATTTTTCACTAAATCATTTTTTTCGTAATACTCAAGCGTTGCTAACCCCGCTGCCGCCATCATCGGGGACTGGAGGTAGGTCTGAGCGTGCATGAAATATCCCGTCCCGGCTTTCATTTCACGCAAATGGGAATCTCTGACCATGACCGCGCTCACGGGCACGTAACCACTGCTGATTCCTTTCCCGAGCAAGATGATATCAGGCTTCAATTCGAAGTGTTCGGAAGCGAAAAATTTTCCGCTCCGTCCAGCGCCGCACATGATCTCATCTGCGATGAGGAGTATTCCGTGCTTTCGAGCGATGGATTGGATGCGCGTAAAATAATCCGGCGGAGGGAGAGAAGCCCCGGCGGATGAACCGATGATCGGTTCGAAAATAAACGCAGCAACCGTCTCGGGTCCTTCTCGAAGCAGCGCCTGCTCAAAGAGGTTTGCGTAGTGCTTGCCACCGTCGCGCGCATAGTCCTCGACCGCAGATCGGTATTCATAGGGCGCTGCGATCGTGACGACGTCGTGCAGAAAGGGTCCGTAGTAGGCTTTGTAGTGTTCGCGTGCGGAAGCAGACAGCGCGTACAGCGTATTCCCGTGGTAGCTCGGCGCGCGCGCGATGATTTTCGCTCGCTTCGGCTCTTTTCGTTCCATCCAAAGCTGCCGCACAAATTTAACCGCCGCCTCGGTCGCTTCCGATCCGGATCCGAGAAAGCACGCTCGACTCAAATCAGGATCTGGGGAAAGCGCCGTTAATTGACTTGCGAAATTTTCTACGGCATCGCTCGTGAACTGTGTTCCGTTTACGTACGCGACTTTCGAGATTTGATCGAAAATTTTCTGCGCGATTTCTTGGTTTCCATGACCGGCGCTAACCACGAGTGCGCCTCCCGATCCGTCGAAATATTTCTTACCCGATTTGTCGAAAAGATACGGCCCCTCGCCATGAGAAATGACCGGATAATCTCGGTTGAGATTGCGAAGGAGCACATGGCCGTCGGGGTATCTGACAGAGTTCATAAGGTGTGCTAAATATAAGCCTCATGAAAGCAAAAGTCGACGCTCGCGCCCGGTCTGTTTTCCCTCGTCCGATCTACCTCGGAGCGGCCACCCGCACTCCGATTGGAAAGTTTGGCGGCACTTTAAAAAGATTCAGTGCTCCGGAACTCGCCACCCTGGCTTTGAAAGAAGCGATTCGCCGCGTGCCGGACGCGAAATCTCCGGACGCGGTCATCCTCGGCCATGCCCGTCAAGCGGGTGCCGGTCCGAATCCCGCTCGCCAAGCCACCATCTTCGCCGGTCTCTCTGAAACCGTTCCCGCCACGACCGTAAATCTCGCGTGCGCATCCGGGCTTTCGGCCGTCTTTTCTGCGGTGGAAAAAATCGCACTCGGTCGCGCGGAATCCATTTGGGCAGGCGGAGTAGAAAGCATGTCAAACACCCCCTACCTTCTGCCGAACGCGCGCTTCGGTTATAAAATGGGAAATGCCACTGCGCTCGATGGCATGGTGAAGGACGGTTTTTTCTGTCCGATGTCCGACATGCTCATGGGAGAAACGGTCGAACGCTTTTTAACCAAAGACCGCGGCATCACCCGTGAGGCGCAGGATGCGTACGCGCTGGAGAGTCAAAATCGAGCCGAGAAGGCTTGGAAATCCGGTGCTTTCAATGCCGAAACATTCGAAATTCCTGCCGAAGGAAAAAATCTCGGTCTGCGGGACGATGAACACCGCCGCGGGGATGTGACTCTCGCGCAATTAGCGAAGCTTCCCCCCGTATTCGATTTAAAAAGCGGCTCGGTGACGGCAGGGAATTCGAGCGGCATCACCGACGGAGCCGCATTTCTCCACGTCTCGAGCGAACGAAATTCCGCGACCCAAGCCGAAGTTTTAGATTTTGAAGTGATCGCGATGGAGCCGAGGCTGATGGGCTTAGGTCCCGTCACCGCGGTCTTGAATCTCCTCGGCCGCCACGGTTTGAAGGTCGAGGACCTGGCTTCCGTAGAGCTGAACGAAGCGTTCGCCGCGCAGGTTCTCGCCTGCCAACAGACCTTGAACATCCCGACCGAAATTTTAAATCCGAGGGGCGGCGCCATCGCACTCGGTCATCCGATCGGCGCAACCGGTGCCAGGATCCTGACGACCCTGCTTCACACACTCGGAGGGAACGCCGGAAGTCTAGGAGTTGCGACGCTCTGTGTGAGTGGTGGGCACGGAGTGGCGATTCTCGTCCGAAGCGTTTAACCCGAGTTCTTTGGGCGTAGCCGTTTAGCCGAGCGTGTAATTGACAAAGACAGCGCTGAAAATTAGCGTTAAATCCCCCTGTAGACATCGCTCGAGAATGGCCCGGACGCACACCGGCGAGGAGAATTTTCATGGCTTTCAAAATCACCTATTCGGTCCTAAACGCTGACCTCACCGAGCTGAACCGCGAGTTCGAAGCGGCGCTCGAAAAAGTACGATCCAGCTTGGGCCAGGAGTTTCCATCGATCGTTGCCGGAAAACCCTTTGAGAGCGGCGTTTTTCTCGAAGACCGAAATCCTGCAAACCGTT
Source organism: Oligoflexia bacterium (assembly GCA_014376785.1). GTDB lineage: Bacteria > Bdellovibrionota > UBA1018 > UBA1018 > UBA1018 > JACMQW01. The sequence goes on along the minus strand of JACMQW010000034.1, from coordinate 2,642 downwards.
CCGAAGTACTCGCGAAATTCCACACGGTCCCGGTGTCGGAACTCGAAGCTCTGATGGAGACCGCGGAAAAAGCTCAGAAGAAATGGGGATTCACTTCGTGGCAAGACCGTGCGGCCCTCATTCGCCGTGCCGCAGACCTCATCTCTGAGCGAAGGCTCGAGTTGTCGGCGATCATGACGCTCGAAACCGGGAAGAACCGGTTGGAAAGTTTAGGCGACGTCGAGGAATCAGCCGACCTCTTTCGCTACTACGCGGGTCAGCTCGAAGATTCGAACGGGTTCTCAAAACCCCTCGCTCGTCTTTCTCCAAACGAAAACACTCGGAGCGTCCTTCGCCCCTACGGAATCTTCGCGGTCATCTCGCCGTTTAATTTTCCCCTCGCTCTCGCCGCCGGAATGTCGGGCGCAGCTTTGCTCGGCGGAAACTCAGTCGTGATTAAACCGAGCAGCGAAACGCCCTGGTGCGTTTATAAACTCTACGAGTGCCTGCGCGACGCCGGACTACCCGAGGGAGTTTTCCAAGTCGTCTACGGTGGAGGCGGGTTGCTCGGCGATGCGCTCGTGAAGCATCCAAAAGTCGCAGGGCTCGCGTTCACCGGAAGTAAAGAAATCGGCATGCATTTGATGAGTGCGATTTCCGTGAATTATCCAAAGCCCGCACTCTTGGAAATGGGCGGAAAAAATGCGGCGATTGTTTGCGCGAAAGCGGACTTAGAAATGGCTGCAGACGGTTGCGTTCGGTCGGCATTCAGTCTGAGCGGGCAAAAATGCAGTGCGCTCTCCCGAGTCTACGTCCACTCTTCTGTCCGTGACGCCTTTGTCGAAAAGCTCGTCGCCAAAACCAAAGCCCTTCGCATCGGCGACCCCGCCCTTCGCGATACCTACGTCGGCCCAGTGATTAATGCGAAGGCCCGCGATCGCCACTGGAACGCGGTGGTGGAAGCTAAGCGCGACGGAAAGATCTTAGCCGGAGGAGAAGACATCCAGCTGAAGCCGGAGTTTTCGGGCGGGCACTTCGTCGATCCGACGATCGCGGAACTTCCGAAGAATCACCGGTTATTTAAAGACGAACTTTTTTCACCGTTCCTCTCGCTCACCACCTTTGACTCCTTAGAAGAGGCAGTTCGGGAAGGAAGCGACAGTGAGTACGGACTGACCGCCGGAATCTTCAGTGAATCGAAGGAAGACGTCGAATACTTCATGAATCACATGGAAGCAGGCGTGCTCTACTCGAATCGTAAAACAGGTGCGACCACTGGCGCCTGGCCGGGTGTGAATTCTTTCTGCGGCTGGAAAGGGAGTGGTTCGACCGGTAAGGGCGGCTGCGGTCCTTACTACGTCTCCCAATTCATGCGCGAGCAATCCCAAACGAGAATGGAATAAAGATGATGAACGAGACGACTTTTAAGTTGATGCCCGAAATTAAAGTGAAGCCTCCGGGACCTAAGGCTCGCGCCATCATCGAGCGTGACGAACGCGTGAGTTCGCCCTCCTACATTAAAGAATATCCACTCGTGGTCGAACGGGGTGAAGGCGCCTGGATTTACGATGTCGATGGAAATCGCTTCCTCGACTTCATGGCCGGCATCGCCGTGACTTCGACCGGCCACTCCCATCCGAAAGTCGTTCAAGCCATCAAAGAAGCCGCAGATAAATTTCTCCACATCTGCGCGACTGATTTTTATTACGAGAGTTTCGCGGCTACTTGCGAAAAGCTCGCGAGCTTCATTCCTAAAATGGGAAAAAAGAAAATCTTTCTCACCAACTCGGGAACCGAAGCGGTCGAAGGCGCGATTAAACTCGTTCGATACCACACGAAACGAAGCCAGATCATCGCTTTCAAAGGTGCTTTTCACGGGAGAACGCTCGGCGCGGTTTCGCTCACTTCCTCGAAAGTGAAACAGCGGGCTCACTTCGGTCCTCTGATCGGCGGCATCACTCATGTCGATTATCCGAATGCGTATCACGGCGTTGAAGCCCCCGACCTTGAAGGCGAACTCTTTCAGCGTCACTTAGACGCGTCTGAAGTGGCCGCATTTTTCATTGAGCCGATTTTAGGGGAAGGCGGTTACGTCATGCCGCCTAAGAAATTCCTGCAAGACCTGCGAGCGCTCTGTGATCGTCACGGCATCCTGCTGGTCTTCGATGAAATCCAGTGCGGAGTCGGCCGAACCGGTGAAATGTTCGCGGCCGATTATTTCGATGTGGCACCCGACATTGTCCTCTCTGCAAAGGGAATCGCGTCCGGGATGCCGCTCGGTGCGATCATCGCAAAAGAGAGCGTGATGACCTGGCCTCGTGGGAGCCATGGAAGTACGTACGGCGGAAACCCGCTCTGCTGTGCAGCTGCGCTGGCGACGTTTGAAATTGTCGAAGGCCTGCTTCCGTCCGTTCGTGAGGGAGGAGAGTTTTTACTCAGTGGCCTGCGCGAACTCCAGAAAAGGTATCCTCGCATCGGGGATGTTCGCGGAGTCGGCTACATGATCGGGGTGGAGTTTGTCGAAAAAGGAACGAAGATTCCGGCGACCGAATGGGTTGGAAAACTCGAGCAGCTCGCCTTCACAAAAGGTCTGCTGCTGTTGTCCTGCGGAAAGTCGACGATTCGGCTCGCTCCTCCGCTCGTCATCGGGAAGCATGAAATTT
>JACMQW010000033.1 GCA_014376785.1 Oligoflexia bacterium | reverse complement strand
CGAAGTCGAGCGGCCATTCGCATTGGTAAATTTAGAATGCGAACGAAATGGAATCCTCGTCGATAGAGGAGCCGTATCTGAACTACGCTATGAAACCGAAAGTGGGATCAGTTCTAACGAAGCTACGATAAATGCGCCGAGCGTAAACTTGAATTCGCATCTGCAGTTAAAGCGATTGGTTTACGGCGAATGGAATCTTCCTTTAGCGTTTCTTAACGGAAAAGTATCGACCTCGCACAAGGCACTCGTGCAGCTACTTCCCGACTTCCGAATCGAGGCGTTAATTCAACGCCAGAAGCTAATCGGTCAGCTTAAGCAGTGCGATACAATTCTCCGATTCTCCGACCCTGACACGAATGCGATCCATCCGTACATAAACACACTGGGTGCGGATACAGGAAGGTGCACTTCGTCGAATCCCAATCTCCAAAATATCGAGAAGAAATCTTCACTACGAAAACTCTTCAAATCGCGACCTGGCCACAAACTTATCGTATTCGATTTTTCTCAGATCGAGCCGCGCGCTCTTGCTCATTTTGTTGGTGAAGGCGCATTCCGTGAACTATTTTCGTCTGACCAGGACTTCTACACCCGCCTCGCGACCGAAGTATTTTCAAATGAAAGTACAAATGCACCGGTGAGGGATATCGCTAAGCAGGTGGTGTTAGGTGTGATGTATGGGCTCGGCGCTAAGCGAATGGCCACGAATCTCGGCGTATCATTGGCCGAGGCCCAGGGATTTATTTCGAAGTTCTTTAAACGATATCCAGAAATTGAACTTTTTAAAAAACGCACAATCAAAACAACCTGTCTAACCGGCTTCGCTGAAGGTCTGATGGGTCGTCGGCGCTATATCGACGCCATATCTTCAGAAGACGAATACGAACGCTATCAAGCCGAACGGCAGGCAATCAATGCGGTGATTCAAGGATCGGCAACCACGCTTTTCAAATACAAGCTCGTGCAGATCAGGCGAGCGCTGCCACTCAGCGTGAAGTTTCTTCTACATGTGCACGATGAAGTCATTCTTGAAGCGCCGGAAGAGCAAGCCGAACGTCTATTCGTGCAAATTAAAAGAGTTCTAGAAGACCCTGTCTCGTGGTTTGCGATTCCACTGCAGGTCGACGGAGGCATCGGTTCGACATGGACTGAGGCTAAGAAAAGCGAAAATCGTAAGGAGGAACCCAATGGAAATAATTGAAATTAAGGTCTGGCCGGTGAAAGGAAAATCATCCTTAAAAGCGAAGGTGGATGTGTCTTTCCAAACTTCAAAAGGTGAAATCGCGCTTAAAGGTTTTCGGGTGGTTGAGATGTCAGGGAAAGGGCAGTTCGTAGCGCCGCCGCAGGAAAAGTACCAGGATAAAAATGGAAAGACTGCTTACAAGGAAATGCTTTGGACGAGCCGAACCTTACAAGCTCATCTGTATCCGAAAATCATCGAGTCTTACAATACGCATCCTGAGACACGAGCGTAGCGACCTTAATCTTGCCCATTTCTTAAACCATTGAGGTGGGACAAGGCCCCAAGTGGGGCGTTGGGAGGACGAGATTATCTCGTCCTCCCAACCAAAATGGTTCTCGAAAGAAGTGATTTTAGCTGAGTGAGACTCGGCAGGGATTTCTACGTCTAGAAAAGGACTTAACTATGAGCAATCAAATGATATCGAATGACGAAAAAGGGCCTCGCGCCACTCTTATTAAGAAAGTCTCTGGGAGAGTTTCTCGTAATTCCCTTGATTCAATAGAGCGTAACTCCAACAGCTCGCAAGACTCGGTCGACGCAGAAAGAAATATCCCCGCGCCATGTAAATCTGCTGATTTTCTTCTCAGCGGAACGGTTGATTCGGAGGGTTTGTTTTCCCACTTTAAAACCTTTTGTAAGTCATACCGATGCGACTACTGCGGACCTCGGAAGGTTTTTCAGGTTCAGAAGGGAATTGAACTCGCTATCGATAAGTTTGGGTTGCGCGTGTTTGCGTCTTTGACCCTCGACCCGAAAACCGCACCGTCCGATCCTAACGAAAGCCGGAAATATATTCGGAAAAGTTGGAATAAATTCCGAATTCTTCAAATGCGGAAATTCAATACTCCGATCCAGTTTGTATCGGTTGTCGAATTTCAAAAGAATGGGCGAGCCCATCTCCATATTCTTTTCGATCAATTCATTAATCATGAATGGTTAAAGCAGGCATGGGTATCGGTCGGAGGAGGACCTATTGTCGACATTCGAAAGGCCGACACGGGCGCGGCCCGATATCTTTCTAAATACCTTGGAAAGCAAATGCGGTCCCTCGAACACGGAAAAGGCCGCGCGTATTCAACTTCTCAGGGAATTAATTTGAACGAATTGTTGAGGGAGTCGCGTCCGGAATCGAATGCGCAGTACCGCTTCTGTAAAGTCTCTGAGACCGAGGCACGCAATATACTGGGGAACTATATCCATTCCGATCTCACTGACCGAAGAAATTACATTCAGGGCTTTAGAGCGACTCGCAGAATAAAGCCCCCGGAACCAGGCCCAACGTTATGTAACGTTAATAGAAGTACGGGTAGCACGTATGAGCGAGCTTAGAAGCGGTCTTCCAGAAGAATACCCATGTCCTACGTGTTTGGAATTCAGGGAAATTCGAATGTCGAAGAAGAATAAGCCTTATTTCTTTTGCGACTCCTGCGGTGTGCAGGTTTTTATTCGTGGCAAAGTGGGAATTTATCGAATTACAGAGCTCCATAAGAATGGAGAAATATGGGGTCTGCTCAATTCTTCAACGATTTTCGATACTTCGAAATTACTGAAAATGGATTCTTTAATCCGACTAATTCGAAATCAAATTGCCGAATTAGAGGAAGAGGAGCCGCTATTCGGAAAGTCCCCCAGCTCTAGGTTAATCCAAACTCTCTCAAAACGCCTTAAGCACCTAGAGGCTCAATATTCTGCGGAACTAATTAAAATTACCAATTCCTCTTCTTAAATTCTAACCGAAGGAGTAGCTATGCCGAGCCAAAACGGTTCCAAAAGGGTCTTTGAAAATACAATAGAGGAGAATTTGCAGGGTAATTACTTTGCAGGGTCTCAAAATAAGGAATGGCTTAATTCGAGTGAGGCCGCCGATTTTCTTGGAATTTCAGTTGGTTCATTAAGGAATAAAGTAAGTAATGGGACAATTGAAGTAAGCGGAAAAATCGGACGACTTAATCGATTTCGGGTCAGTGACCTTGAAGAACTTCTTTTGAGGAAATCAAAATGAAGGAGTTCCTATGGGAATTAAAAAAGACACCTTAAAGAATTGTTGGACGGTTTCTTATTCAAAGCGTCCGGGGCCAAAACAATTACCTGTATCGCTTACGCGTAAAGGAGTTGCGACCGAGCGTGATGCTAAGAAAATATATACGGAGTTGGTATTAGAGGTCGATCGCAAGATTGAGTCTTTAAAGATTCCACTTTGGCCAAAGGTAATCGATTTGTTTTTAGATGAATGCCGTTTACTCGGATATTCGCAGCAAACAATTCACGGATATTCTACTTGTCTAAAAGCGCACACATTGCCTGAGTGGGAAAATCGCTTAATTAATTCGATAACAAGATCGGATATATTGGAGACTCACCGAAAGGCCGTGGGACATAAATCATCGGGCCATCAAAAATACATTCTCAAAAGTTTCAGACGAACTTTTCAGCATGCTGTCGATTCCGGCTTCATTGCTAATAATCCGACTCCAATGCTTAAGTTTCGGGTTGGGGAGAGAATTAAATTAGTTCTCACTGAGCCAGAGGTTCGGGAATTTTTGAATACGGCACGTGAGCTTAATGATGACTGGTATCCGCATTGGTCCATGGCGATCTATACAGGGATGCGCAATGGTGAACTGTACGCTCTCACTTGGGACAACGTCGATCTAGAAGGTCGTCGTATTTTCGTGAAATGTGCTTGGGACAATAAAAATGGGTTTAAGGATAGAACCAAGTCCGGCGACGACCGTGTAGTGGAAATTCCTCCCGGCCTTATCCCCGTGATGCGTGAGCTTAAGCTAAACAGTAGGGGCGAGACATTTGTTCTTCCGCGTCTATGCAAGTGGGACAGAGGCGACCAAGCCAAGGAGCTTCAACGGTTCCTGGTAGGGATGAATTTGCCTGCGCTACGGTTTCATGACTTAAGGGCTACATGGGCAACCCTGCTACTTGGGAAGGGTGTCCAAGCCATTAAAGTTATGAAAATGGGTGGCTGGAAGGATCTAGAAACAATGATGATCTACGCGAGAAAAGCAGGGATCGATATTGTCGGAAGTACGGATTGCCTAAGTCTCCATGACGCTAGCGCTAACGTGCAGAAGGTAATTGCGTTACCTGTCCGTAGTTGAATGTAGTTAGTGGCAAGGCTCAGTCCTGTTAAATCAATGGCTTAGGGAGATTCCACTCTCTCCGCCATTTTTTTATTCAGTCCAAAAATCGCAGAGTTAAATAGCCTACCCCGATTTTGTGACCTAATTCTGACCACTGAGATTTCTTTTTCGTCTCGCCGAATCGAGTGGCTCTACCCCGAAACGTGGGGCACGAAGATTTCGCGTCGAATTAATTTCTCACGGCAAATGCTCCAACCTACCCGCAGAGTGCAATCATTTCCATCTCCGTGGAGCGCCAAATCCGCACCATGGGCTCAGCCCAGGACTTCAGTGTCTCTTCAAAAAATTTCATGAATGGAAATGAGCTCTTGAGCAGTTCATTCCTGTGTCAAAAAAATTGCGGAAATTAATCTTTCACTTCGAATCTGTCTTGGTTGTTCTTAAGCAGGACGCCAGTCAGTCTCTTTTTGAATTTCCAGGCTTCTTTTAGCCACGGGTAATCGCTGAAATCCCTCTCCTACCTCGGAGGACAGATACCTAACATTTTGCTTTGGCTGATAATCCATTATTGCTACCCTTGAAAAAGTAGAAATTGTCGTCACATTATTCGGCACCATAGAGCCGATAAGATTCTGGAAGTTCAAGGTGACGCAATTCATCCTACAGAAACATTCCTTAGTTTATCCTCCACTGAGAAATTCAATGCGTAATTTACTAACGCTCATCGTTTTCTTCTTATTCGCACAAGTTTCGTTCGCATTTGGAAAGGAGCCACATTCTACTACTCTTCAATTAACGGACAGTGCTGTATGGGATTGTGTTCGATATCTTGGCAAAACCGCGATTAAAAATTTCTCTCCGTTTTCTAATGAAGCCATTGAAAATTTAGAACAAAAAAAAGTTCGAGATGTTTCCACTGCCGCTAAAGCAGCGACAGCAAGATACTTTTCGAACGGCCCAAGAATTCTCTCCTATGCCCCGATCCAGATTGTAGTTGATGAACTCGCAAAAATCGAGGTGTTGTTGGCATGGGATATAAATCCACAGATCGTCCAGACAATTCGCAAAGATCTCGCTACCAGCCAACACATAGTTTCGACCACTTATGGATTATCTCCCGAACAGCGGAACAAAATAGTTCAACTCATTGAAAAAATTGAGTCGGAATTAGATGGCAGGATTTCGCGTAATTTTTCGGTCGACGGCGATTTTTCAGGCGGAATGAAAAATCTGCTGAATCCCAATATAACTTCTGCAGATACACGGTCTAAGTCCGCGAACGAAATTATTTCTTATGCAGAGGTATTGCTGCACTCCCTCTTCGGAAAAAGTTCCCGTCCATCTAAGCTCCTTTCCGATTTGAAGTCCTTGCTCGTAAGCTCTAACGGTGGGGAGTTAACCGGGATAGGGCTGCAAAATAAAGGGATTATAGCACATTGGAGTAACTCGGTGAGCGGCGACGCGGTGTTGTTCGGTGATGCTCTTGATTTTTATTCTAGGCTTCAAGCCATTGATCGAACCAGCCCAAACCAGCTTCCAGAAATCGGAGTTGAGGAGACTCGCGATAATTTTGACATTTGGGATTTGGCCTTAGAATCCACTGCAGGTGACCGGATGCGTGCGCTTCGTGTTCTAGGAATCTTTGGACACGATAACGTGTTTCGTCCACTTCTTCCAGTCGGTCCGCATCCGGTATGGCCTGCGACCCTGAATGCTTTCGAACCTGATGGAACGTCTCATTTATTTAAAAATGGTGGAATAAGCACGCTCATCCCCACAAAAAAAATTGCTGGCCAATTTCGCTTTTTACGTAATCGAATGGAGAAATTAAAATCGCGATTTCCTGATGAGTACGCGAAATCAAATTTCAGTGACAGTATGTTTCGCGCAGGTAACTACCACTATTTCGGGGCCGCAATGCTGACTGCAGAACTAGTCCGCCTTGGAAACCGAAACTTTGTGGGATTGAATATGCCCGTATTTGCAAGCGAGGTTCTAGGCTGGGTTTACAAACGGATATCGATGGAAGAGTCATACTTGGGTACTAAAGGAAAATCGTTAATTGCATTAGGCTACCCACAAAAAAATGTGATTCGACCTGAAGAGTGGACGGAGGCAGAATTTGAATTCGAGAAATTGAAACTCGACCTCAATATTTTACATTTGGAACTTACTGCTCAACAGCATCGTGATGGTGCGAGTTGGGCATACGACCAACTTGTGGGCAAAAGTAATTAAGACTTGAGAGAGTTGCTTTCGCCAAACCTCAGACTCTCACAGAGCTTTCATAGGATTATTATCCCAACTAGCACGTTCGACGCGTTCTTCATGGTCGCTGGCGATCTTAGGTAAAAGCAGCTCAGAAAACCTTACCAGACCATTGGTGGCAATTTAGTTGAAAAGAGGTGGCGTTGGCATGCGGAAAATAGAGGAGACAGCTCGCGTGCACGAAATTATTTGTTCGTTGAGGAATTATTTAAATTACTATTTACCGCGATAAGACTTTAATATTTCGGGAGGAGGTACTCTCAACATGATAAAAATCATACTCGCACTCGTACTATTATTGGCCACCGCTACGGTATTTGCTTCTTCTCCCCACGATTGCATCCAGAAGGCGGATGGAGCACGGGCCGAAATGCTTCGTTACAAGGAAGGTCAGTCAACTGAAGCAGCCGTCAAGCAATCGACGGTCGACGCTGCTCGCTGTATCGCTGACGTTGATGCCCATGGAAAAACTCAAATTAAAGATGAAGCGATTGCTTCATGGAAAGCTTTCCAAAAACTTCGGGAAGAAAAAATTCTGCCGACGGTGGTTTTCTACAATCAACAAACCAAAGACAACAAAGCCAATCTCGACATGACGAAAGACGCTCTCAAATCCATGGGCGAAGACAACAAGTCTGGCGAATGCATTCGGAAAGCGGATGAAGCGCGCGCTGCGCTCCTACTTTATAAGGATGGCAAAGGGGATGAAGCGGTTGTTAATAAAACAGCGGAAGATACTAGTGTTTGCATCGAAAAGTTGGACATTAAGGGAAAAGAACTGGGTAGAGCGACCGCAATCAAAGCATGGAAAACGTTCCGTTCGATTCGTGAAGGTAAGATCATTCCTGCAGTGAAGTCGTTCATGAAAAACAGCAGCGATAATACCGCGAATTTGACCAAGACTAAAGATGCGCTGAAATTACTGGAGTAGCTGTTTTAAAACTCTGTCTGTTTGCAGTAGTTCGAAGTTTATCGCGTTCCTGTGAAGGGCGATTATTTGGATCCCTCCTATTTTTCCACAGTGGAAAGCCTTAGCCTCATCGCCGTCATATGGCGATGAGGCTAAGGCTTTTTCAAGTTTGGGAAACCTAATATCTATCAGTACAAAATTAAAAAATGTCCATAAATTCGAGTATTTGAGTAAGATTCGCCGGCGTTTTGTTGTCTCAAAAGGGCCAGTTATTAGGACCTAAAAAACCTTTCATCTGGCACATCGCATTACTTAGTGCGATAGATGCCCGGTAACAAAACCCGCATTTTGAAACCTATTCATCCAAAGGATCCATAATGAAAAGAATCATGTCACTCCTCGTTCTCCTCATGGGCGCCCAATCTGCATTCGCTGGCTACGGCTCGATGACGATCGGCGAATACGCGTCTCTGCCAGACTGTGGCGGAACGATCAAAGTCACCGAGTCTGGAAACGACGATTCTGGCCAAGTGAACATCGTGTTTAACGACGTGGTGAACTGCTCGAATTTCGACATCGTCAGTCTCGATCGCTACAAAATGGTTAAACTCCAAGGTCAAGACCGTTCCCGCTCTGGAAGCTTCACGATTCCTAAGCGCGCAATCGGAACCGGGTACAACTCCATTCAAGTTGTGATTCGTTCGAACTCGAACAAAACGAGCGACACCATCAACGTTAACTTCATCAACGTGTCGACCCCTTCGAACCCGATCCCAGTTCCATCCAGCGGAAACTACTAAGCTGTAAATATTAACAGCTGTCGTTCTTAAAAATTAAAAGGTCGGGAGTATCGACATGAAATCCAGTTTTTCTAAAATCAGATTTCAAGCGATTCTTCCGACCCTTTTTCTTTTTACCGTCCCATCTGTTCAAGCGGAAGATTTTCGCAATCCGGACGAATTCCGCAGGTCGATTCTCTCGGGACGCGTGAATCGCGTTCTGGAAATCCGAGTAGAAGCCCTTCGCGGTTGCGCAAGAACGATGGGAGAAGCACTCCAGGTAGATGCTGTGTCGCAAGCTCGCCGTGAAGCTTCCAGCTCTGCTCTTTCGAATACCGATCGCCTTCTTCGCTCGCTAGATGCCTATCGAATGTCGGTGCAGATCAAGCGCTCCCATTCTGGCTGTGCCGAAAAATTGCGCGAAGCTGACCAAATCCTTTTCGAAGAAGAGCGTGTGAAATTTCGAAGTGCCCGGGTCGGCGCCCACCTTATCTCTTTAAATCCTGCAGGACTTTCGCCGCTGGATTACCTCTTCATCCAGCTCGATCCTTGGTGTGCAAGCGTCACCTCTGCGAATTTTGATGGTTCGCATGACGGGAATCCTTGTTTCGCCGGAGAGCGCCCGATTTTAACGGGTCTGAGGGACACTGAAAATAAGCGCGGCCAAACCTTTTACGCGGCTGGAGCGGATGTCGATTTCTTTCTTTCAAATCTGGCTAGACGCGTGGAAAGCAAAAGTCAGGCGATCGATTTTACGGAACTCTTTAGACCGGGGACTGAGAAGAGAAGGATTTTCTCCATCATGGCTTATCTCTATTCGGCCGGAACTTCCGAGCTCGGGTGGGTCGACGGCTTCGGGGAAGTTTTCTGGCGCGCATCACTCGACCAAGGTTCCAGCGCGCAGGGCGCTTTAGGTGAATACCTTACCTGGTTGAATCGAAAGGACCAGTTTGTCGCGCTCCGAGCGAAGTTTCGGCAGGACAGATTGGCGATTTATTTATTCGGGAAGTCTGTGAAAAATTGGAACCACCATGAATTCATCTCGGCTCTTCTCTCGTGTGATTATCAGTCGAGCGGCGAGGGGCTTCTGGCCCGTACTGTTCCGGAGGCGCTGGGTTTAGTCTACGAAGGCAAAGACTTCGTTTCTCATCTGAAAGAAAAAATGGGGATCGAATCGAGTTTCGATAATTTCATCACTGATGTGACCCGGCACCAGCGGGGTGGTTATTTAGGACGCACAACCTGCTCTCTGTGAGATTATTGAATCCCGGGGCTTTAATATTATCCGTTGCGAGTCAACACGGATTCGGTTACGAAACTCCGAAACCCACTATTGGAGCCTTATGCGATTCCTTCAGCATTCCTTGTTTTCGATCTGGTTTTTACTTCTAAATGCGTCGATCGCATTCGCATCCCCTATCCAGAACGAAGGACCGGACCCGTACGCAAAAGAGTTCTCCCACATCGGTTCTGAAATCTTGGGGATGCTTCGCCGTACTCCCCATCGGGACATTTCAGCTAAGAAATTTGCGGAAGTCCTCGACGGAACTCGCGTCTCTAGCCAAGCAAAGGTTTACCTGAATAATCAGGAAGTGGACTCTGTGGTCATGCTGCCTGATCAAAGAGACGTTTTAAACCGTGCGCGTTGGGACGAGCTCCGGGAGTTGCCAAGAAAGAAACTCGTATTAGTCGCCCACGATTATTTTATGCTCATGGGGCTGGATGATCGAAATTACTCGATCTCGAACGGAATATTCGATCGTCCGGGAGTTCCGGTCCTCGCTTACAACTGCGACACTTTTAAAGATTTCAAAGTATTCGGAAAGCTCCGCTTAGAGTTTTTGGTTTATCCTGACTTCTTCTCGGCCTACTTAGTGGGCAGTAAAGGAGAAGTCATGGATCAGCCCGATGGCACCTCAGTCATCTATTCATTCAACACCAAAGGAAATTCTGCCGACCCGGCCAATTGGACTGGGGAGTGGCTCATCTCTATGAATCTCGGATTCGTGACGAGAGTCCTTTCGCTCGATTACTCTTCTGCTTCTAAATCGGGTTCCTACCGAACCATGGATCTTTGCTCATTGAATCCGGTTAAGACAGAGCGGTTCATGACGAGTTGCCAGGTGATTCGAAACTAGAGTCCTAGTGACTGAAATAAGAAAGGCCAGATCCACACCGTGGTTCTGGCCTTTCTTATTTTGATCGAATTAAACTTATTGTTTGGTGAGCAAGTAACCCACGCTGATTTGGCCAGTCATCTGATCGTTCTTCACAGACTTCGAGAGTGTTTCGGTGAAGTTCTTCTCAGTCACTACGGTTGCGACGCGAGTCGCTCCGATTCCGCAGGTCAGGGTTAAGCGTTGACCGAGTTGGGAGGTTGCAGAAATCCCAGCTTGAAGGACATAACCTTTTCCATCACGTTCTGTCTGAAGCAGTTTCGTCGTGTTCTGAACGATTTGGTGGAATGGACCATTACAATCGATGTTGGTGTCGACCGTTTCCACTATTTCAGTTGGACTCGTGGTGGTCGTTCTGATGACAGACGACGATGGAGGAGTTCCGGTCTGGAGGAGGACCTTCGAAGTCTTTTCAGCCTTCATTCCGCGTTTGCCCATCTCAGTCAGTCTTCCGTAAGATGCGTAGCCGCTGAGGATGATGCCTTGGGAGACTCCTTTGCGATTTCTATTTCCGAACTGGTGTTCAGCATTCAATCCGACGGATCGTACTTTCCCGGAAAGTTCGTTTACGCGATCCGTGAAGCCGGAAGCTGCTGGGCTCACGTAGAGGGTTGCTTCTCCGCGAGGGGTTACGGCTGATCCACCCAGCAAAAGAGCCGGGTTCTGAATCGTCGCTGCGTCCGCTGATGCTTTTACTCCGAGCACAGGGCGGAAGCGAGTTGCTCCGATCGGGGTGCGAATCGATTTGCCACCGAGGTCGGCCGATCCGATGACAGAAGCGTTCCCGATTCCGATAATGGTGGAAGGCTTGAGAGGGTGTTGGGCAACGCCGCCTTCGAGATTCGCTTTAAACAGAGGCGTGAGTTCACGTCCCGAAGTATTCGTCAGGGGAGACATCACTAAATTTGCGCTTGCGCCGACCATGCCGCCCGTAGAGCTACCGCTGCTTGGAGATTCAGAGGAATGAAGAAGCGTGCCTTTTGCCGCTGCTTTCACTGAAGTTTTCTTTTTAGGGGCCGGTTCCTGAGAAGGATCCTTTGCGTAGGAAACAGTGGTCGCTAAGAACGATGTGCAAAGAAGGAGAGCAGTTGAGACACGATACTTTTTCATAAATTCTCACAGGTATGGGGGTTTTGGTTTCAGTTACCTTTATAGCAACCCCTATGCCCGCCCTTAAATCGAGGGTGTTCGATTCTGGCGCTATTCTACTGTGAGTAAAGTGTTAGCTGTCTAACTTCTGGAGGGCATCAATCGACATCAATGCACTCCAATGCATTTCAATGAAAAAGAGCGGGAGGTAGTCCTCCCGCTCTTTTTTATTAAACTCTTCCCATTTACTGAAATTACTTCTCGCACACGACCCGACTGAGGCAGTAACGAGTGGTGTATCGCTGAGACTTTTCAGGTCTCCATTCATCCGCTATCCCGTCTTGGCTGATCCGAGTCGGAGCGCCGACCGAATCGACGCCCGTAATTTTAGCTTCAGGCACGAGGTCTTTGCAGAGGCCAGTAGCGTATTTCACGAGAAGTGCTTTATGGCTCAGGCAGACGTTTTCCGCGTTATTTTTTTCTGCATACAGGCGGGAGTAAATTTGAATCGTCTCCCCATCTTCTCTCGTCGGATAGAGAGTTTTCGGTGGAATCGAGATGAGAACAAACAGTTCGTCGCTTGGAATCGAAAAAACTTCACCCGCCGCTGCACTCAGTGAAAGAAGTGCAAAAATGACTGGAACGATTCGAGATAGATAATTCAAGATGTCATCCTATCCACGAGGGCTGTCAGAAATTGCAGGGAGTGGCTGGTCGCACTTTTCTTTGCACTCATCGCGCACGTCGTGGCAGTCTTCGAATTCATCAATGATGCAACTGAGATCTCCGGAACATTCGCGAATCTTTTGTTTTTTGCACAGCTTATGCAGTTTTTGGCATTCCTGTTTGCACGAGTCCGCATGCGCAGACGAGATTCCGATCTGAGTACCAATTGTGAGGAAGGAGAGCGTTAATAAAAGAATTGCCTTCATAGGAGTGCCTTTCGAGTAAAGAACAATGGGTAGCTTCTAATGCAGCGCAGTAGCGCGGTCAAATGCTATTTATTACGCGGTTCTTAGACGGTTTAAAGTGAATAAATATTCCACAGTTAGGACACGCGCCGTGCGCAAATTCATCGCTAAAAAGTGTTCGATCATCGCACCGGGCATGCTAAAGCCACGCAATGCGCCTCCAGCTTGTTGATTACGCCATCATTGCCGTCTACTTCACTTTCGTTCTGGGCATTGGAATCCTTGTAAAGCGGAGGACGAAAAGCAGCACAGACTTCCTGCAGGGCGGCCGGTCTCTTCCCCTCTGGATTACAGGTCTGGCCTTTATCTCTGCGAATCTAGGCGCACAGGAAGTGATCGGCATGGCCGCGTCGGGCGCCAAATATGGAATGATGACCAGTCATTTCTATTGGCTGGGAGCCATTCCTGCGATGGCCTTCCTCGGAATTTTCATGATGCCGTTTTACTACGGATCTCGCGCCCGGTCGGTTCCCGAATACCTCGTCTTACGGTTTGACGAAAAAACTCGCACTTTCAACGCATTCTCGTTCGCAGCGATGACTTTATTTTCGTCCGGAGTTTCTCTCTACGCGCTCGCAATTCTTTTCCAATCGCTCCTCGGATGGAATTTTCATATTTCAATTCTGCTCGCTGCTGGAATCGTGATGACTTACACGCTTCTGGGCGGACTCACGAGTGCGATCTACAACGAAGTTCTCCAGTTCTTTTTAATTGTTCTCGGCATCATTCCGCTCGTCATCGTCGGATTAAAAAATGTAGGGGGATGGGACGGTATCCAAGCCCGCTTGGAGCCGCAGTTCACTCACATCTGGCAATACGCTGCGACCGAGAGTTCAAATCCGATGGGCGTCGCACTTTGGCAAATGGCGCTGGGACTCGGTTTTGTTCTTTCATTCGGATATTGGTGTACAGATTTTCTCGTAGTTCAGAGAGCGATGATCGCGCGGAATATGTCTTCAGCGCAGCGGACCCCGCTCATCGCCGCCTTTCCGAAAATGCTTCTACCGTTTGTGGTGATTTTACCTGGCTTGATTGCGCTCACTCTCACGAAGATGGGTGGAGACTACCACCTCCCACTCAAGCTGGACGGCCGAGTTGATTATGATCTAACGCTCCCATCGCTGCTTGCGCATTATTATCCCACGGGAATGCTCGGAGTCGGGCTCACTGCCTTGATTGCTTCTTTCATGTCGGGAATGGCGGGCAACGTGACCGCGTTCAATGCGGTTTGGACTTATGACATTTACCAAGCTCACATTAAAAAAGATGGGACCGACGACCATTATCTGCGGGTGGGCAAAATCACGACGATCTTGGGAATCCTGCTCTCCATCGCGACTGCTTACTTAGCCCGTGAATTTAACAACATCATGGACCTGCTCCAACTCATCTTCGGATTTGTGAACGCTCCTTTGTTTGCGACGTTTATGCTCGGAATGTTTTGGAAGAGAACGAGCGCGCACGGAGCGTTTGTGGGTCTCTTGAGTGGAACGCTCGCTGCTTCGTTCGCGCACGGGTTGACTCAAGCGGAAGGCAAGGGCGGATGGCTGGTCACAACCCCCATTCACACCTTCGTCTCGGGTATGGGACAGGCTTTCTTCATTGCGATCGTGGCCTGGACGGCTTGTTTCGTGATGACGATCGTCGTGAGTCTTTTTACCAAGCCTCGCAAAGAATCTGAATTAGAAGGACTCGTCTATTCCTTAACCAAGAAATCGACTGAGGGTGAAGCTCAGTGGTTTCGGAGACCGGGTCCTTTGGCTGCGGCAGCGATTCTTGCGACTTGCGTTCTTAACTGGATCTTTAGGTAAACATCATGAATCTCAAATTAGCCGTCACTGATCTTCGCTTCGTCATCGGTTTGTTCCTCACACTCATCGGACTGCTCGTGCTTCTGAGTTTCCTCACCAGCGGCTCCGACGTGGCTCAGGGAATTCATGTTAATTTACTGGGCGGCGGAATGCTCATCACCGTCGGTGGTTCTCTCGCACTTTCAGCCCTTTTTGCGAAAGCTCCCGCGGAGGAAAAGCGTTCATGAATTTTTTTAGCCAATCGCTGAAAAAACCCGATGGGCGCGACCTCTTCCTTTACTCGACTCGTCCGATCGAGAGCGGGATCGTTCCGACAAATCCGAAGCACGATGCGGTGACCGCGAAACCCGAGTTTCGCTGGCATCCCTTTCGAGGTGAGTGGGTAGCTTACGCAAGCCATCGCCAAAATCGAACCTTTCTCCCGCCGAAGGATTATTCGCCGTTAGCGGTTACGAAGTCCTCGGACTTTCCGACCGAGATGCCGGCGGGTGATTACGAAGTGGCGGTGTTTGAAAACTTATTTCCTTCTTTAAACACGACGACGGATCCCGTCGCGCCTTCAGAAATCATCGCGAATGTTCCGACCCGGGCGGCCGAGGGACGCTGTGAAGTAGTCGTCTTCACGAAAGATCCCGATACGTCACTCGGTGCTTTGCCGGTCGAGCGAATTCGGTTGATTCTCGACGTGCTCGCGGAGCGAACGCTCGCGCTTAGTCGCGAGAGAAGCATTCGTTACGTCCTCCCCTTCGAAAATCGGGGCGTCGAAATGGGAGTCACGCTCCACCACCCGCACAGTCAGCTCTACGCCTATCCGTTCGTTCCCCCAGTTCCCGCGAAGATGCTGGAATCGATGAGCGCTCACTACGAAAAAACCGGTCGCGGCCTCTTCAAAGACTTGATCGATTCTGAGCGTAAGGATGGCCGAAGGATCATCGTCGACGAAGAGTTGCAAACGGGAGAGGCATCCGCACTTTCGTTCGTTCCTGCCTTCGCTCGTTATCCGTACGAAACTTGGATAGCGCCTTCGAAACCTCGCGCATTTTTACACGAGTTGAACGATGCGGAACGCGATTCCTTAGCGCGGGTCCTGAAGAAAACCATTTTAAAACACGATGCGCTCTGGAACCGTCCGCAACCCTATTTGATGATCCTTTATCAAGCGCCGCTCGATGGTGCGGCCCATCCGGAAGCCCATGTGCATTTCGAAATTTATCCTCCTTACCGAACGAAAGACCGGCTGAAGTACCTAGCTGGAACCGAACTCGGAGGCGGTATGTTTGTGAACGATAGCGTGCCCGAAGAAAAAGCTGCCGAACTTCGTGCGGCTCAGGAGAAGTAGACCATGGAGAAAAAGCCAGTAGCGGCGGAAGCGTTTGCCCATGGACGTGTGAATTTAATCGGAGAGCATACCGATTATAACGGTGGGTGGGTTCTTCCCACGGCGATTCCTCAGAAAACCACGGTTCACGTCACACCGAGAGAAGACGGGCAGGTCACGATCGACGCTGGGGCGGATCCGAAATCCGGAGAACACCGGCATACGGCCTATCGACTGGGTGAAGAGAAGGCGACGGGCCAATGGTGGGATTACGTCCAGGGCGTTACGAGTGTGCTCGCAAAATCAGGTTTTTCTTTGAAGGGGTTTGACCTATCGATTCGTTCGAACGTTCCCGAAGGCAGTGGCCTTTCTTCGAGCGCGGCATTGGAAGTGAGCGTCTTAAAGGCGATTCGTGGATCGCAAAATCTCGATATTCCAGACATGCAGATCGCCCAATTCGGACAAAGAGTCGAAAACGAATTCGTCGGCGCGCGAGTCGGGATCATGGACCAGATGGCCTGTAGCTTTGCGAAGAGCGGGGAAGCGCTTTTTCTCGATACTCGGGACCTCGTTTACCGAAATGTGCGAATTCCTCGCGAGTCGGTTGAGTTAGTCATTGTGAATTCTGGAGTCACCCATGCCCTGTCGTCGGCAAACGGTTACAATCAGCGTCGAGCGGAATGCGAGAAAGCTTGCGAGGCTCTGGGCGTCGAAAGTCTACGTGAGCTCTCCCTGAAAGATTTGCCTAGAGTTGCGACGCTTGCCGAGCCGATGAATCGAAGGGCTAAACACGTCATCACGGAAAACGAGCGCGTAAAAAATGCGGTTACTGCACTCGAGTCTAATGATTTTTCTGAGCTCGGTCGTCTATTTTTCGAATCCCACGCTTCCATGCGCGACGACTATGAAGTCTCGGTTCCAGAAATCGATGCTCTGGTAGAGGCCGCACGCTTCGATTCGAATGTTTTCGGTGCACGACTTACCGGCGGGGGATTCGGTGGTTCGATCGTCGCGTTAGTAAAAGCAGGAACGGGGGCGAGCGTTGGTAAAAAGATTCTGGAAATTTATCACCGCGATCCAAAGAGGCATGGCGTTCTACTCGTTCCCGAAGTCTAAGCCTTCGCGATGGAGTAAACTTCGATACTGAATGCGTACGTTTCGGTTTCTCCCGGGTTGAGAAGCCGCATTCCGGTTTTTTCCTCTCCCCAGGTTTCCACACGGGGATCGGGAACATGAGTCACAAGCTCCAGTGCAAATACGCTCCCCGTGCCCGGGTAGTAAAACTGTGCGCCGAGAATATTCTCCGTGAGGGCAGTCATCCGGAAGGCGACCCCAGCCGCTCCGTCATGAAGTTCAATCCGCGCTCCTTTACGGCCATCGAAATGAAAAAAATGGTCAAACCCGCGACCCGGCAAGGGAGAATGCGTTCGAAAATCAAAGCGGGAGTTTTCGGTCGGAAACCATCGGCCCGTCGGAAAAACGTTATCGAAGTTATCTATCTCTGCCACGCGGTCGGCCGGAATTTGTAAAGTTGCCCGGAATGGATCCCCACTGGGTAACTCAAAATAAGGGTGGGCTCCGAAACCGACCGGAACAGATTCGTTTCCTTTGTTCTCGGCCGTCATTTCGAAAGTGTAGCTTCCGTTTTGAAGGGAATGCCGAACCGTTACTTCTAATTCAGAAGCCCACGCGCCGTCTTTATTCGCGTGAAAGACACTCGTAGAAAACGCTTCGCCTTCAGATTCGCCGTTGCGAATCGAATCAGCGGTGCGAGAGAAGAGATTTCCATGCAAGTGGTGAGGTTCAGCGTCTGCGAGTTTTCCATGGTGATTCAGAGGAAAGTGAATGGTTTTTCCCAAGACGTTTGCCTGGCCGGCAGGTCCACGCAACCGATTCGCAATGGGGAAAAGAGGAGAGCCGAAAACTTGAAAAAGGCGATTTGGATTGCTCGCCATTTCCCCGGCAACTGCCGCATGATCTTGATTTGGGAAAATGCGTACGGGTTTCCCACGACAAACTCCCGATAACTGCACGAGCGCACTCCCGGCGGCGCCCGCGATCAAAGCGGTGTGAAACGCATCGGGGACGGGGCCTGGGGAGAGATTCCCGCTCGGGCGCGCATGAATCGAAAAAAGGCCTAATGTCGCATCGGTTGGAATTGCAGCAGTCATACCTCTTCTTTACGCGACCTCCGTCGCAGTTCCCAGGATGTCGACGGCATTAGGCGATAAATAACCGCTTAGCATCAGACACTTAGGGAAAATTAAGATGACGACTTGCGTCTTGTTCTTTCATTCCCATCTTTTGGTTATGGAATTTGAAACGACCTTCCAGAAAAATTGGTTAACTCGTCATCCTAGGCATAACGGAGGGTTAGCGACTCTCGCCATCGTTGTATTCCTGCTGGCGGCTGGACTCGCATTCCATTTTGATCTTTTAGGTTTGAGCCATTTCATGCCGGCAGGAGCGAGCTATTCTGAAATTTGGCGGCCATGGACTGCGATTTTCGCGCACGCGGACGCGGAACACCTGCTTGGGAATCTCGTCCTTTTCATTCCTTTTTCTTATTTATTGGTTGGATATTTTGGCTACGCATTCTTTCCATTGGGCGGGCTCTTCATCGGAGGACTCATCAACATCGTGACGACGTTTTACCTTCCGGCGGGAGTTTCAGTGATCGGAGCTTCGGGCGTTGTTTACTGGATGGGCTCCGCATGGATCACCCTCGCCTACTTCATCGATCGACGAGAAAGTCGTTCCCTTCGGTTCTTGAAAGCGGCTGGCGTGTCGATGCTCCTGTTTCTTCCTTCGACCTATCGGGCGGAAGTAAGCTACTCTACGCATTTCGTCGGTTTTACATCCGGAATCGTCAGCGCTTCTGGATATTATTTTATCAACCGAGAAAAATTTCTCTCCGCGGAGGAGACGATTCGGCGAGTTACTTATTATCCGGTTTGGGAAGGCGTCGAATTCGAACCGCTACCAGCGCCGCTTCATCCAAGCATCCCGCTCGTCGAGGGATAGAAACGTCCAAGCAAGAATGCGACTCTTTTTCTGGCCTTGGGTCATCTCGATGGTCTCGACATCGTCGACGTTCGCCCGCTCGAGTGCCTGATAAAGTGCGGGAAGATGAATTTCGCGTGAGACGAGCGCGGAAAAAATGAATACGGTTTTCGCAAAAGCGCGGCTCTCATCGATGAGAGTGCGGATGAATTCGACTTCTCCCCCCTCGCACCAGAGCTCTGAGCCCTGGCCTCCGAAGTTTAATACGGGACTTGCGCCGCGGATTTCGCGACCGAGGTTCTTCCATTTGCGTTCACTTCCTCCGCGAGCAGCTTCGAGAGATTCGTGGAAAGGTGGATTCGTCATCACCAGATCGAACTCTTCGTTTTCATCGATGACGCCGCGAAGAATTCGGGCGCGGTTGGTTTGATGACGAAGCTCGACACCGCCGCGTAGGCTATCATTTGCCTCGATGGTAGCGGCAACCGCATCGAGTGCTTCTGGATCGATATCTGAACCGACGAAACTCCAGCCGTACTCACTGCGCCCGATGAGTGGATAGATTCCATTCGCACCCACCCCGATGTCAAGAACCCGAATACCGTCACCTCGCGGAATCTGGTCTTCGTGACAAGACGCGAGTAAATCTGCAATCGAGTGGATGTAATCAGAACGGCCGGGAACGGGTGGGCAGAGGTAGCCTTCGGGAATATTCCATTCGCGGATACCGTAGAAAAGTTTCATGAGCGCTTGGTTGAGGGTCTTCACTGCACTGGGATTTGCGAAGTCGATCGTCATCTCGTTGGAAGGATTCCGAATCACAAAAGCTTTTAGCTCGGGGACGGCTTTTACGAGCTTTTCAAATTCATAATGGCCGGTGTGTCGATTACGGGGATGCATGGTCTTCCTTCGATTCTTGATTTTCGAGTCTCTCAGCGAGTCTTCTTATCAGGAGACGTCGCAATACGAAATTTTTCAATCCGGATCCTTTGCCCAAGTTCATCCGCGTGATTTCAGGTCCGAACGTCCCCGAATGAGGGCCTATCGACTTCCACAGCTCGCACACGGTCCAAAAGAAGAACTTACCCTTGGGCTTGCTCTCTTTTAAGGCTGCTAAATCGCCCAACGCGAGAGCGAGTCGCTCCTCAACGGGTGTAAAATCGCTGCCGAAAGGAAAAGCAGGAAAGTGAACCCTCAGGTCTCCGGAAGACGTCCATTTTTTAACCTGACCAGGCGTATTTTTTTTCGCCCAATCTGGAATTTCGTAGTCTGACCGGACCTTGCCTAATTTCTGAGCTTGTTTCAGGAGCCCATCTTGAAACTGAGAATCGGTGATGTTTAGCAATTCGGTGATGGTTTCTTCATCGGAGCGATTCCGAAGATTCGCTGCCCCGTATTCGGTCACCACGATGTCTCGCAAGTGCCTTGGGATGGTGAGGTGTCGGTGTCCCCATACGATATTCGAGTAACGTTTTCCGCGTGAAACGCGCGTGCTTCTCAGCATGAGAATCGAGCGCGCGCCTTCGAGTTCATGTGACATGGAAACAAAATTGTATTGGCCACCGACCCCACTGACCACTCTTCCGTCTTCCAGTGTTTCGGAAGCCGCCCCACCGAGTAGACTCACTTGCATGCAAGTATTTAAGAAGCGCGCCTTCTTTCGTTGCCGTCGTAGGAGGATTTCATTTGGATCGTAAAGGTCATTAATCTTCGAGATGCGGCTCATGCGAAGGCCAGACTCATCCTCTTTACTCAGTTCTCTGAGCCAGCGATAGAATGCCTTCGATCCGAGGTAGAATGCTCCGTGCAAATAGGTGCGATTACCGGTCACCTCGTCGATGACTTCTCTTTTCAAGATGCCGGCTTTTCTCAAATGCATAAAGCCGTCATTGATCATTTCGCTGAGTCCATAGAGTCCTTCACGAAAACTACCGGACTGCAGATCGAGTCCGAGGGAGAGCTTTCTTTCTGCCTGAATCGTTTGGCGGACTGATGAGTAGAGGCGTTCATCTCGGTGCCGGACGAGGAGGGCGTGAACGACTGCATCGGAGAGCGATCCGATTCCGATTTGGAGCGTTCCGCCATCAGCGATGAGCCCGCTCGCGTGGAATCCAATCAGGTGATCTTCTGGGCTGATTGGTGTTCGTGGGAGTGCGAAAAGTTCATGATTTGTTTCAGGATCTTCAACGATGGCGGAGAAGAAATTTTCAGGAACTTCAGCCTCGCCGCCCAAAAAGGGGAGGTCACGATGGACGACGCCTACCACGTAGAGGGGGAGATCCGCTTTCCGATAAGCGTCGACTAAGTCCAGTGTGAGATCGGGGTTACTGGAGAGGCTGTAACGAGTGCCTCGGTGATCAGCTCGCTTAGCAATCAGCTGCACGAGGACTTCCACTTTCGCTTCCACAAGCGAGGCAACCACATGGGTGTAATTGATGCTCTGATACGCTTGCTGGAGTTGATGCGACTCCATTGCCCCGCCCGCTTGAAAATAGAATTCGTGAACCGAAACATTTGCCGGAAGCTTTGCTGCGTTTCCGTCCCGCGCGTATTTTAGGTCAGGGTAGTTTTCGCCCCAGTGCGCATTTCGAAACGGACCGATGAAGTTTTCAGCAAGGCGATCGCGAGGGTAGGGGGGGAGAAGTGAGAGAGCGGTGTAGAGCTTCAGAGAAATCTCCGAATGCATCCTCGCTTCCTCATAGATTAAATTGAGAAGGGTATTTGGTTTCCCCAGGCCGAGAGGAGAGGCAATTCTCATTTCTTTGCCCGCGGAATCTCGCTTTCGACTCGGGCTGAAAATTTCAGCACAAGCGTCCGCCGTTCGCGTGAAAAACCGTGTCATCGAAATGAACCTTTCTTCATCCCGATCATCCCATAAAAACGGGGAATAAGAGATAAACTCTTATTCCCCTCTCCAGCCCTGCAGCGGTAAAAGCCAGCGTCTGCGAGTCGACTCACTCGTCGACGAGGTTTCGCTGATACGGGGCAGGTTAAACAAGATCACTGCAATCACAGTGCCGCAAAACTTGCCCCTTAAAGGGTTAACGAGGCTCTCGTTTCACCCAGGATTTGAAATCATCCCACCAAGCCGGCGTTTCGTGAGTGGTTTTGACGCCTTTGGATTGAAGATGGCGCACGAGCCGGCGAACTTTAGATCGTTCTGCATTCGAATTGTCCGCCGACCATTCTAAGCCGAGGAAGGTCTGATTTCCCGTCGGGCGATTCCATGCGACTCGCGCCTTCAGAGCGTAAACAATTCCTTCATGCTGAAATTCGACGGCGACCTTTTCCCCGGAGAGAAAGTTTAAATTTTCGACTTCGGTTCCAACTCCGCCGCTAGCGATGTTTTGAATTCGGGATTTTACGGGTGACGCGCCGACTCGACTCACTGAAGCGGGAAAGTCTACCACGTAACGGGGTTCGGTTTCCCACCATCGCATTCGGGCATTAAAGTAGATCATGCGCGTGCGGGGCCGCAAGAGATACAGAATGGCAATCGCACCGATCAAATTCGTGATCACGAGCGGGAAAACGGGATCCGTCTCATTCGAAGCCATGAACACAACGACTGCACGGGAAATTTGGTAGATGCAACCGAGCAAAAAGAAGTAGTAGCCCGTGCGCCTGGTGATGAAAAGGAGTCCGCCCAAAATGAGCGGCAGTACGAAAATTTCGAATTTCCGGAGGTCTGGGGCGAGGGCGATCATTTCTCGCGTGGTGCTTGCCACACTCGTTTCGTAAAAGAACGCGGCAACCAGGATATAAATCAAAGGAGAGAGGAATTGGAGAATCGCTAAGAGAACAATGGGCCAAGGTCTACTTTTCATAGTCTCTTTACTTTAGAGAAAGAACCCCATCGACTCAATCGTTGATTCCGCATTTCAAAGCCTGATTTGCGTTTGAAAATTGACAAAACTCCTCTCCACCGAAAATCGATGAAGAGGAGTCACAAAGCGTGGTTTAATTTTTCAGTTAGCGATTACGGATGACGATCGTTCCGTGGTCGCCTTTTACTTCGATCGATCCCCGAGTTTCGAGGCCTTGAATCGCATAAGTCGCTTTCTGGTGATCGGTCCGAACTTGGCGACCATTAAAAGAGTATGTTTCTGTTTCAGAGCCCAAGAGTTTGGTGTTTTTGAAACGGATCTTTACCGATTTTAAAGCGGTCGAAGTTTGGGGGGCCGTGCTCACGCAAGTTGACTCCTGCCAGCTGCAGAAACGAGGTTGTGCCTGGTTGTTCGTGTAGCACCCGCCATAGCCATAGCCATAGCCGCTGAATCCGCCGAAACGTCCGTATCCGCCGTAGTTCCTTGGGCCGTATCCGCCGCCGTTGCAAACGCGCACCGGGAAGTAGTCGGAACCGCAGTGGTAAGAGTCGTATCCAGAGCGAGTAACCGGCGCATAAGCAGTGCAAACCGTTTCCGTCATTTCAACGGGAACTTCGAGAGTCACTTTTTCTGGAGTAGAAGCCGTGCGAACCAGAGTCGCTTCTTGGCTGTTTAAGCGAATCGTTTCAGAATTCAGGGTAACGATTTCGCCGGAAATTTGCTCGATCAGATCATCAGCCAGGGCAGAAACGGAAATAAGTAGGATCAGCGCGAAAGCAGAAAGCGACTTCATAGAGACTCCTCAAAAGTTAATTCACATCTGAGGCACAGAGATAACATCTGGCGTCAAAATGCAAGCGAATGAGGAGCTTCTCTTTTATTCTTTTTTAGTAATTCCGTCTGGTGGGAGTTTCGCATTCGGAAAAGAACTCGATCCCAGATACTTCGCGAAGGTCAGGTGGTCGTCGAAACGCTTTGCGCAGGCTCGGTAAAGCGGGACGTGCTCAGAGTGGCGATCCACAAGTTCTTCTGTCAGTAGTAAGGTTTGAAGCTTACCGTTCCCGTCCTTCCAGGTGCAGGCATACTGGTTTCCGATTCCGGAGCTATAGAGGCGCACAACGGAGTAAGAGACATTTTCGTGGAGAACGGTTCGGGGAGTATTCGGCTTCATGCGTTTAATCTATCTCTGGTTCAGGGTCGTTCAAGAGGAAAGACAGCGTTCAGGTGAAAAGTCCTTCGATAGACAGGTATCGCTCCCCAGTATCGTAGTTGAATCCGAGGATTTTTGCGCCTTTTGGCAGATCAGGAATTTTTTTAGCGATTGCCGCTAAGGTAGCGCCGGAAGAAATTCCACAGAGGAGGCCCTCTTCGCGCGCGCAGCGGCGGGTGTAATCGAACGCCTCTTCCTTGGAGACTTGGACGACACCGTCGAGGAGTGAGCGATCCAGGATGGCGGGGATGAACCCTGTTCCGATACCCTGGATCGGGTGAGGCGAGTGGGTTCCGCCGGAAAGGACGGGCGAAAGTTCGGGCTCCACCGCAAATACTTTTAGATTTGGAAATCTCTTCTTCAGGACTTTTGCTACCCCGGTAATGTGACCGCCTGTTCCCACTCCCGTGATCAGGGCGTCGAATCCGGTCGGGAAATCCGCAATGATTTCATCAGCGGTGGTGCGAGCATGGACTTCGACGTTCGCTTGATTTTCGAATTGATGGGGAATCCAGGCGTTTCCGTTTTCTTTCGCAAGCTCGGTGGCCTTTTCGATGGAGCCTTTGATTCCCTTTTCTTTCGAGGTCAGCACTAATTCTGCTCCGTAGGCCTTCATGATCGCGCGCCTCTCGATGCTCATCGATTCCGGCATCACGAGGGTGAGCGGATAGCCTTTCACCGCTGAAACCATCGCAAGTCCGATCCCGGTATTTCCGGATGTCGGTTCGATGATGCGCATTCCCCGGCTTAAGCGGCCGGTTTTTTCTGCATCTTCGATCATGGCCAGCGCGATGCGGTCTTTGATGCTGCCGCTGGGGTTTTGTTTTTCGAGTTTCAGCCAGACTTCAGTCGATCCGAAGAGTCTATTGGTTTTTAAATGGGGCGTGTGGCCGATGATGTCGAGAATGGTTCGCGCTTTCATAGTGAATCTCCGTGATTCACCTTTGCGCATGGCCAGTCGCATTGGGAAGGGCGTGCCTGATCCCTTTCCAGGAATCTCATTCTCAGCTTTGACATACGCATAACTTACGCATACCCTTTTATGCATCGAGCTTGGTGCTAGGGCTCCGAAAGTTAGGCCCACCCCGATGGATACTAAATGACGATTGACGCCATCGCTCTCGTCAAACATCTCTCCGGGTGGGCACTCCGGCTCCGACTTCGACTATTGACACCGACATTGAAGACGGCTTGACAGCGAGATTGATTGAGCTTTTTTTTAAATGTGGCTTCGGCGAGGGTTTTTCTTGCCCTAATTTAACGCAATGTGTTACTAGGGTTTCACTAAGCTTATTCAGATTGAACGGCGTTGTTTTCGTAGGGGTTAGCATGGGGTGGTTCATTAGAAAAAACGAAGAGAGCGTCTTGTCCAGGTCGGGGGACCTCGGACAAGACGCTCTCTTCGTTTTGCTTCTAGCGCTGATCGCGGGTTGTACGGCAGAAGACCGGGTTCAGAGCCAAGTCGCTCGCTCACCGCGCTTCTACATCGAGCAGAGCTGCGCTTTTACGAGTGAACAGGGAGACGGTGAGGCGATTTCAGTGCGTCCGCCCCGCATCCGTTTGAGTTACTTCGGAAAGCCCTATGACCGGGAGTGGTTGGCGCGAGTGGGTCACCTTTCAATGAAAATGACGAGTTCGGTGATCGAGTCGACCGGTGCAAACGTCTACGTCTCGGGTGCTTATACAGAACGCAGTTGTAAGAACTTAGGCTTCAACCGCACGCTGCCCGCTGATCTCTCCACTCGTTGGGATGAAATCGAAGAATTTTACCGTGAATCGATCATTGGCGGAGTCTATTTCGCTCAGGACGGGGGGGGCGCTTCACTTTTCCAAGCGGCTGCGATCATTGTGCGAGAAGACGCCAGTCGCTGGACGCTTGTGCACGAATTCATGCACCATAATTTTCATGCCCACGCGAAAGTGGCAAACGTGAGTAATGAAGAATCCCTCAGTGAACGGAACGAACTCGAAAAAAAAATCCGCGTGCTGAACCTTGCGGAAGGGATAACCCCCGAGGAGAGATTGAAAGAGCAATCTCACGCTTTTCTCGCTTTAGTAGACGTGACGGATCGACGCATGATCGGGCTGCAACTGGAAGAAGTGGCCGTGGAAGCCACGCTTCAAGACTCCTATGATTCAGGAGACCTGACTTTCGTATCGCCCGGTTCGTATGCGAATGCGGGTTGGTACATCGAGCAATCGAGGCGCGGGATCGTCGCCCTTTATGCGTCTCTCGATGGGCTGTACGATCGGCTTCATGATCAGGCGGAGCTTCTGAATCTAAAAATTGAGCGAAGTGAGTTAGAGCGGTACCAGAAGATTCGGGAACGCCGACTCTCTGAGCTTGACTCCGTGATGAGCAGCCATCGAGCAAAAGACTCACCCAACCAATGGGCATTTTCCGCAGCCGCACATTCGGAAAAACGTCCGTTCCCGAGAGTGGCTGAAATGCCCTGTCTCGATGCGGCGGCTCGAGCAAGCGATTTGGCTTGGGTGACTGAGCAGCTGCGAAAGATCCGCTTTCAAAATTAGTCCTTTTTTGTGGTACGGAAGGAAGTATGAACCGATCCCAACTCCTGCCGATTTCACTCATCGTCGCGGTAGACGTACTGGGTCTCACCCTCGTCATCCCCCTGCTCCCCTTTTACGCAGAAAAATACGGTGCTTCCCCCTCCGTCGTTGGCTTGCTGGTATCTGCTTATGCATTTTTTCAACTGGTCTCCGGGCCGATTCTTGGCCAGCTTTCTGATCGTTACGGACGAAAGCCGATTCTTATCATTAGCCAAATTGGAACTTTCTTAGGATTTATTTTGCTCGCACGCGCGAGCATGCTTTGGATGATTTTTCTCTCGCGAATCATTGATGGAGCCACTGCCGGAAATCTCTCCGTGGCCCAAGCCTACATTGCTGACGTCACGAAGCCGGAAGATCGCGCGAAGTCTTTTGCAATCATTGGAATTGCTTTTGGCCTCGGTTTTTTAGTCGGGCCCGCCGCATCGGGATATCTCGCCCATTACGGGATTCATTATCCCATCTACGCCGCTGCGGGACTCTCTTTACTGAGCATTATTTTAACCGTGCTGATTCTGAGGGAGCCTGCGAAGCACGCCGATGAAGTGGAAGAGAGAAAACTGGGACTCTTCGAAATTCTATCTTACCGAAAAGATTTTCAGAATCCGAAAATCAAGTCCACGCTCTACCAGTTTTGCGCATTCTTCATGGCGTTCTCTATTTTTATCGCGGGATTTGCGCTATTTGCGGAACGGAGATTTCTTTCCGGAGGTCATCCGTTCGGACCGCGAGAGGTCGGTTACCTTTTTGCCTATTCCGGCTTTTTAGGAATTCTTATCCAAGGCGGCTTAGTCGGCCGGATTGTGAAAAAATTCGGCGAAGACCGCGTGGTGGTCTTCTCATTTGTTTGCGCAACGATCGGGTATTCCATTTTGGCTTACGCGCACACCGTGCCGATCGTTATGCTTTCTGCTACTTTTTCTGCGTTCGGTGGGGGGGTCCTTCGGCCTGCGCTCACGTCGCTTATTTCACGACAAAGCCCCGCAAGCCAGCAGGGGCGCGTGATGGGATTGATCCAGTCATTGAATTCGGTGAGCTCGATTCTTGGCCCCATCCTATCTGGTTTACTGATTGATCGGGCTTGGTTCCATGCGTGGGCTTTCTCGATGGCGCTCGCAAGCGTAGCAGGATTGACGATTAACCTACGCACCCGACATCTTCGGAACCGAAGCGAAACTGCCTTTGCGATCGTCGACTAAGTTCCTTAAGATGAAATGCGGCGATTAGTTACGGCTCGCGAGAGTCTGATTTCATTTTAGCAACGACGAGGAGTCGATCATGGCGACAGCAAATGTGTGGCAAGCGTGGGTTCATGTGAAGTGGAAGCCAGGCACCCCTGAAAATGCATGGGAAAACTGGTCTAAAAATAGTTGGGTGAAAGGGGTCTGGTCTACCACCGGATCCTGGGACGCAATGGTGTGGGTAGACGCTAAGAACTGGGATGATCTTGAGAAATTCGTCTGGCAAGAAGTGCGGACAAACGCATGGGTCGATCGCACTGAGACCACCTGGGCAAAGCAGTGGTGGTCGGGCGAGAAGCGCGCGACTGCTTAGCCGATTCTTTTAAACGAAATAAGGGGACGCTGTGCAGATGGTGCAGCGTCCCCTTATTCATTCGTGAACTTCCGTGATGATTATTGAGCGGGCTATGAATGATCGGTAAACGTATAAGCCCAATATATGAATACGAATTGGAGCGGAATTCGCGCGATCAAAACCCATTCGGGAATTCGGACCACTGCGCTTCCCTGCTGAAGCATGTAGATGTTTGCCGGAAAAACCGCCACCAAGAGTCCAATGATTCCCCATGCGGCTAAATTTCTCGTTGCGGGAAAGAGGAGTGCGACCGCAAGAGCTGATTCTGCAAACCCACTGACGTAGACCAGCGTGAGGGGAGCCGGCAAGTAGGGAGGCATGATTTTTAAGTAGGTTTTTGGAAACTTGAAATGCAGGAGACCAGCGAAGAAATAGAAGGCAGCCATGATCCAGAGACTGAGCGATTTCCAAATCATAATGTTCTCCTGCGATTTTTTAAGTTTAGCGTGAAGGATTCGACCAGCGAGGCGAAACACAGTCTCCGAGACCATAGGTCATTCGCTTTACGAAAGTCCCATCGATATTCATCACGTAGACGTTTTTCTGACCCGCACGGTTCGAGCTGAAAACAAGAAAGTTCCCATCCGGACTGAAAGAAGGATCCTCGTTGTTTCCTTGATCTTTCGTGAGTCGCTCGATATTTGTTCCGTCTGGATTCATGACGAAAATATCAAAGCGGCGATCCAGCCACCCAGCAAACGCAATTTTATTATTTTGCGGAGACCAAGACGGAGTGGCGTTGTAGGTACCCGCGAAAGTTAAACGCCGGACATCGGACCCATCAGAATTCATTCGATAAACCATCGGTGCACCCGCGCGGTTTGAGACGAATGAGAGGTGTTTTCCGTCGGGTGCCCAGTTCGGATCGACGTCTACTCCGGCATTATTTGTTAAACGAGTCACACTTTTCGAACTGGGATCGAACGAAAAAATTTCAGGGTTTCCAAGAAAACTCATGGTGAGTGCGATCTTTTTTCCGTCCGGATGGTAGTGTGCACCACTGTTGATTCCGAGACGGTCAGAAAGCAGTTTGATTCTATTCGAGGAGAAATCAAATTCGTAAAGATTGACGTTTTTGATGTTGCGCTTGTTCTTTGCGTAAAGTGAGTACGCAATCCGAGTACCGTCAGGGCTCCAGGCTGGGCTGAGCGTGACTGATTTATGATGGGTGACTTGGCGGTTGTTTGAGCCGTCGAAATCCATGACGTAGATTTCTTTTTTCGACGTTCGGTCGCAGACCATAGCGATTTTCGTTAAGAAAATTCCTGGGAGACCGCTGATGGCTTTCACGATGTCGTTTGCAACGGTGTGACCGAGAGTTTTTAGATCCCCTAAGGACGCAAGGTAACGTTTCGTCACAATGGCATTTCCGCTACCGACATTATAGAGGTAGCCTTCTAATGCCACTCCGCTCTCAGTGTTCTTCATGGAAGCCTTGAAAACGAATTCAGCCTGAACGGAGCTCCAATTTGTCATTTGGAAGGTGCCGGGTTCCACACCGGCAGAAGTATCGGTAAATCCTTTCGGATCGAGGATTTGAAAAGAATCCATGTACATCAAATCGGCTCGAACGATTTCCAATGTTTTTTCACCGGCTGCCTTCAATGGAGGGGATCCAATAAAGCTCGGAAGAGCGATCGAAGTCTTACGAGTTTTTGCCTGGCCTACAGCGATGTAGGTTTGGTCCTTCGCGGCCGGAGGAGTGGAAGTGGAATTGCTAGGGGCATCCTCCGCAAATACAGAGGTGATCGATAGTCCCACGCAAAGCAGCGTGAGAGCAGA
This sequence comes from Oligoflexia bacterium, assembly GCA_014376785.1. Lineage (GTDB taxonomy): Bacteria > Bdellovibrionota > UBA1018 > UBA1018 > UBA1018 > JACMQW01. The sequence goes on along the minus strand of JACMQW010000033.1, from coordinate 3,261 downwards.
AAACTGAGGGAGTTGAAATTGCCGTGATTTTTTTTTCATTTTTATTCTCCAGTTAAAGCGGAAAGCCCACCACCACACCGCCACTCACGAGACTTTCGCGAAGTTCTTTAGGCGGGCGTGGAAGGGGTTGTGAATCTCGTATCGTTGCGAGGATGGCGTCATCAAATTGCAAGTTTCCTGATTTTTTCACAAACTTCGTTTCAAGTACTCGCCCAGAGGGATCGATCCGGATCAAAACCTGAGCAGATAATTTCTGACGACCCAGCCAAGGAGGAAGCGTCCAAAATTCGACCAGACCTTCACGAACTAAATCGTAATAGCCGGACTGCGCGCTCTCTTTGGCATCTCCGCTTAAGCTGGAACCTTTGGACGCTTGATTGCCTTTGATGATGACCGCCGCATCGTCTTCCTCCTCATCATCCGATTTATCTTTCAGTCTTTCGAGCGCGCGAATCCGAGCCAATGCAGACTGGAGTTTTTTCTCGCGATTTTTTTCGACGGTTTTTTCTCCGGTTTTTGGTGGTTTCTTATCTGATTTCTTAGGATGAAGGATCAGCTCGTCCGGCCGAGTCGCTTCAACTGGAGTAACCGGCGCCTTCACGACCGGTTCCGGAGCTGGCTCTTCTTTTGGCGCAGATTTCGGAACGGTCCGAGAAACTTTCGAGAGGTCTTTTTTCAGAATGTCGGGTAATCCGACCATGTCGACTCGGAGAGAGGGAGCGATTTGTACGACATCCGCCGGGAAGACGAGACTTTTCAAAATCACGGCTGCGAAGATGGCCGCGTGAGCAAACAGCGACCACTTCAGTGCCTTTGCGAGTTGGTCTTCACGTGCTGCTTGCATCAGAGCCTGGAATTGCTGTCTTGGGCCTCGGTAACGAGTCCGACTCGGGTGATACCCGCTTGTTTCACTTCCGCCATCACTTGGGCGATGAAGCCGTAAGGGATGTTTTGGTCGGCTTGGATAAAGACTTGAATTTCCGGTTTCGCCTTCGACATCGCGACCAGTCGATTGCGCAAGCTTCCCGAAGCCACGGCATTCCCATTGATCAGCACTCTTTTTGCTTTATCGACGACGAGGACCAGCTGGTCAGGAATTTCGTTCAGCGTCGGCGCATTTGCTTTCGGGAGATCGACTTGGATACCCTGCTGCATCAGCGGCGCTGAGATCATAAAGACAATCAAGAGCACCAGCATCACATCGACAAGCGGCGTGACGTTGATTTCTGAGAGCGCGGTCTGAGTTTTATTTGGAGAAAATCCCACGTTAAACCCCGCTCGTGTTGCCCCGGTCTCGGGACTGAATCTGACTTCTTCGAACGATGTTTAAGAAATCTTGGTTGAATCCATCGATGTCGAGCGCGACTCGTTTGATCTGATTGAGAAAGAAGTTATAGAAGATGGCCGCGGGAATAGCCGCACCAATCCCGGCCGCAGTAGCAATCAAAGCCTCAGAGATTCCGGGCGCGACGACCGCTAAGTTTGCTGCGCCGGATGCACCGATTCGCTGAAACGCCGTCATGATGCCCCACACGGTTCCGAAGAGTCCGATGAAGGGAGCCGAGCTTGCGGTCGTCGCAAGCCAAGTCACGTTTTTCTCTAACAGCGCCACTTCGTCATTCGACGCGCGTGAGAGCGAACGCGAGACGTTTTCCACTTCGAGGGTCGCCGTTGCGGGATCTAACGTCCCGGGGAGCTTTCGAAGTTCCTTCATCCCAGACCTGAAAACCGCCGCGATCGGCGATTGGGCATACTGGTCCACGTTCAGGAAAATATCGTCCATGCTTTTGGATTGCCAAAAAAACTGGAGAAAGCGGGCATTCGCCGCGTTTGCGACTTTCATCGTCCTCCACTTCGCAAAAATAATCGCCCAACAGTAAATGGAGACAGCCAAAAGGAGAAGCATGATGAGCTTACCCATCGGGCCGGCACTAAAAACAAGATCGAGTAATCCAAGAGAAGTCACATGAGGAAGGGTGCTTTGCATGACCTCAGTCTAACGCTCGGGTTTGGAGCGGCCAAAGCGATTTCTTTTCCCGGTAAGCATTCCTGAGAATGTCGCCTAGGAGGAGGAGTTGGAACGCGACGCTGCTCAGCGGACCTCCGATACCCCCGGTTAAGAAACGAACGACCGGCGCATCGATGTCGAGCCGGATATCGTAATGCAGAAGGATGAAACCCTGAGTTTCATTTCCGAAGATCGGTAGGCTGAAGACACAGTGAGCGACGATGAGAAATCCCGCTAGAAACCCCGCACCTTCCGCGAATGTCCGGTAGAGGTAGGCTCGGAGGGAGAGCGCTGTCCCGAGCAGTGCGAGAGTCAGTAACTGGGCCAGTCCGAGGTGAAAGAGGAGAGATTTAGAGAGTGAATAGAGCAGCGCACAGAGTAAAATCATTCGGATGGGGTGGGCTGAGTTCCTCAGCAAAGAAAGGAAACGCCCTCTAAAAATAAATTCATCGATGTAAACCATGAGCAGAATGGAAACAGCGCGGAAGAGGAGTCCGAAAAATGCCAGAGCCGGCGAATCGCTCTGCACAAAAAAGCCGATGTAATGGTAGTACCCTGCCACCAATCCGACAAAAGCAAAGACGCACGCTAGAACGGTCCCTCTGAGAAAGGCGGGATAGAAACGGGTCTCGATCAAGTGGCCGGTCACGATTTCGGTGCGAGAAACGGTCGCGATGGGATTCATCTGGGTGATGAGAAAAAGGAAACCGAGGCATCCCATACCCACGACCAAAATTTGGTTTGTGGTGGTGGTTTCGGAAATTTCGGCAAAGGTCGCACCCGAACGGGACATCGAATAGACCGCCAGAGACAGGATGACGAGCCTAAAGGCGGCATTCCAAGTGAGGTAAGACAGCACAAGTAGAAGGGATCTTCGCATTTGCCTCATCATTACGGACCTAGACTCGGATCGCAATCTCAGTCACCATCCCTGCTAGGTGTCAAAATCATGACGATTTGGAGTTATCAGTTCTGTGTTAGAATTCTTGCGGGGGAATCAGGATGATTCAGCTGCAAACGCTCTCCAAAGGATATTCGGAGCGCAAAAAGGTACTCGATCAAATTTCACTCGAATTAAAAAAAGGAGATTTCCTCTACGTGCTGGGCGGCACCGGGACTGGAAAATCAACTTTGCTTCGGATGCTTGCGACTGAAGAGGAAGCGAGTTCCGGAAAGCTTTCTCTTTTCGGGTACGATCTCGCGACGGCGAACGCATCGACTCTTCAAGCGATACGCCGTTCGATTGGTTATGT
>JACMQW010000003.1 GCA_014376785.1 Oligoflexia bacterium | reverse complement strand
GTCGCCGGTGAGCTCGCTTCGATGGCCATGGATTTTATCCTGGAGAGCTCGAGCTTCCGAAAAAATTCGGCTGGCATGGTCGAATGCGATTTGGCCAGCGGGCGTAAGCTGGACCCCCCGCGCGGTGCGGTTGAAGACTTTTGCTCCTAGTGCTTCTTCCAGCAGTCGAATGGATTTGGAGACGGCGGGCTGAGAAATCCGCAAGCGCTTCGCTCCAAGGGAAACGCTTCCCGCCTTAGCGACTTCATAGAACTGCTCGAGGTGAAAAAGGTTCATTACTTAAGGATATATCAGATCAAACCTTTATATCTTTTATTAAATAAGCTTATTGCCGCATATCCCCATCAGTGCCGAAGTCGGTGCTTTTAACTCGTTTTTAATCGAAGGGGCGGATTGATGCTTTTTTCCATTTTTCGTTTTGGGTGGACTGGTCTGGTTTCAGGGCTTTTATTATCGACTGTTGCGCAAGCAGCCTCGCCTCTGGAGCGCATGAACTCGGCTGCATGCCATTTTCACTCGGATGCAGCATTCGTATTTGATTTGGACGAGACCACGGTCGATTCGACCCCTCGAAGATTCGCGTCTCTGCGCGAAGCGGCGGCTGAAGTTTGTGGGCGCGAACATCGGCCGGACTGTGGGCATCTTTCGGCGATGAAGCTCGGAGCGCTTTATGGAATGCCGAATCGCTACGACAGTGTGGGTTTCCTTCGGAGATCCGGTGTGCGGGACCCTGAAGTCGTAGCAAACGTCGTTGACCTGGCAGAAAAAATATACCTCTCGGGAGCTTACATTGTCGAAAAGGATCGTTTGATTCCGGGTGCCCGGGACTTCGTCCGAGGATTGAAAGCCTGTGGAGCGGAAGTGTTTTTTGTTTCGAGTCGAAGCATCGAGCGCCAGGGGAAGCAGACCTTTCAGTTTCTGCTGCGAGAGGGAATGCTCACGAAAATCGAGAGTCGCTTTCTCTTGCTCAAGCCAGACTCTGAAGCATCGATTGACTTCAAAGGTCGCTCCACTCGAAATATCGCACGTTGGGTTTCTCAGCACGGGGGTCGAGTGGACGGAATATTTGAGAACGAGCCCGAAAATTTGGCGCTGTGGATGAAAAATCTCCGAGGGGCTCAGCCATTTTTCGTCGAAGGTGCGTTCATTAAAAATCTGCCAATACCTCGCGAAGCCATTCGTCTGATCGACTTTCGGGAGCGGTGAGGAGTTCGTCTTCGTGGTGGATTGAATCTCGTCCATTGCGTGTCGGACATTCTGCCGGTCGCAATCAGGCGCTTTCGGATTCGCCGGCCTTCCTGGCCGCGGGTCCCTTTGGGGAGCGCATCGTGCGCTTTCCCGACTCATCGAAAGCGCCTGATTGCGACCAGCAGAATGTCCAACAAGTTTCCGAAATCTAGTCGGAAGTGAATAATAATTTTTTCAGCGTTTAGTCACGGATTGAAACGCGCTCGAATAGCCTCTTCAAAAGATTTGCCAGAGTCGATATCTTTCTGCCAGGCCCGACTCGTATCAAGTCGGTCTAAAACAGAACCCATGACTGGCCCGTAGCCATATTCGAAGTAAGTCATTTCGTCGATTGGTTCTTTCGTTTCCAGCCAGTTGGAATTTAAGAAGCGAGTGGCTTGAAGTGCAGTGATCATTCCGGATTCCAACATTTGTTGGATCGCAAAATAGTCCGCTCCTCCTTCGAATCGGTAGTTTCCATCAAAACATATATTGTTACTCGATCGAGAGTATCTCCGGAAAAGTAACGAAGAGTTCAAAAGGATTCGAAAATTTGAGTCCGAGATCGAGAGTCTCGCTTGATAAATTTCGGACCAGTTCTTTAAATCTTTCTTCGTCGATGGCGAGCGAAAACAATCTCGATTTTGAGACTTCGAAAAGTTTACAGGCTTTGCAGTCTGGATGTGTTCCCTGCGCCCCCGACCGCCATAGGCGGGAGCTTTTTACCAAACGCGGCAGGTGGCAGATCCCGTACCAATCGCCAAGAGATCAGACCCTATTTCAATTGAGGTTTGGCTTAGAATATCCGGATTCGGCGAGTGGGGAAAGCGCACGAGGCGCTTCCCAAAGGGACCCGCGCGCAGGAAGCGCGGCGAGCCCGAATCCGGATATTCTAAGCCAAACCTCAATTGAAATAGGACAAACCCAACGAACGTGACTCCCGCCCCTAATGCATTTCAATCGGCCCACCCGTATGGCGAGGAGCCTTCAGCCACCACATGGGGATAAACGCAAAAAGAAACACGATCAAAATCACCCACATCATCTGAGTAAAGCTCATGATAAAAACTTGAAGGTCGACTCGGCCCTCGAGTCCCATCAGCACGTTTTGTGGAAGGTGTTGAAAGTTCGTACTGGCCGGGAGGTTTGCGCGAACTCCGATATCGAAGGGCGTGAGGTGAGCGGAAAGATCGAGCGCATTTTGCTTCGAGTTTCGGTCGAGCAAAGTGTTCATCAGCGCGATACCGATACTTCCCCCGGTCTGGCGTAGCAAGTTCATGAGTCCGGCCACTTGTCCAAGTTCTTTCCCGCGAAAGCTTCCGAGCACGGCCGCATTAATCGGAACAAACAAGAACGCCATCGCCAGACCCCGAACGATGAGTGCCCAGAAGATCTGAGTTTCAGAGGTTTGTGCGGAGAACTGCGTGATGAGAAAGAACATGATCGTGACCATGCAAATTGCCCAGGTAACGAGGATTCTTGCATCCATTTTTTGCAAAAGCTTTCCCGCTAGCGGCATGCAGGCCATCGTGACCAAGGCACCGGGAATGAACATGATGCCTACTTGAGTGGCATCCAAATGCAGAAGGCGTTCCATAAAAACCGGCAGGACGAACATGAGTCCATAAAGCATAAAGCCCGTCATCGACATGAGGAGCGTGCCTGCGCGCACAAGCGGGATCTTGAAAAGCCGAATGTCCACGATCGGGTCTTTCACTCGAAGTTCCCACCAAACAAACGTCGGAAGCGCCACGACGGCGAGAATCGTACAGAGTAGAATGGCCTTGCTCTCATACCAGCCATCCGCTTCGCCGCGCTCGAGAACGTACTGCATGGTTCCGATCCCTACAGTGAGGAGGCTCAGTCCGATGGCATCGATTTTTGATTTTGGTTTCGGAAGAGCTTGGGCGACGGGTCTCGCATCTGCATCGATTTGCTCCTGCGCTGAAAGTTTTTTCGGCGCAGTGACCATTTCACGAATGTAGAGAAAGCCCATGAAGGCGGCGAGCAAACCCAGGGGGAGATTGATGTTAAAAATACTCCTCCACCCGAAGTTATCCGTGAGGTATCCGCCAAGCGTCGGCCCGATGGTCGGACCGATCATCACACTCATGCCGTAAATTGCGGAACCCGTACCGGCTTTTTCGCGCGGGAACTGTTCTTGAATCAGGGCTTGAGAAGTGGGTAGCAACGCTCCACCAGCGAGGCCTTGAAAGACGCGGAAGATGACGAGGGTCGTGAGATTCGGCGCGAGCCCGCACGCGACCGAAGTTGCGGTAAATATGAGAATGCAGGTGATGTAGTATTTCCGTCTCCCGAACTGGCTGCCCAACCAAGCAGATGCGGGAAGAATAATGGCGTTCGCAATGATGTAAGCAATCACCACCCACGAAACGTCTTCGAGGGTCGCACCGAGATTTCCCATCATGGTTGGGATGGCCACGTTCACAATCGAAGTGTCGATAATTTCCAGAAGGGAAGCCAGCACCGCGGTTGCGATAATGAACTTCGATTCACGAGAAAGTTTGAACTCAGCCGCCGGTGCGGAAGCAGTGCGGGTATTCATCGTTGCGGAACTCATAAGCGGTCCTACTCGAGCGTTCGCGCTCGGCGGTCTGTAACTGAATGCGGGCTACTTAACGTGCACTTTCACGTCGGCCGAAAGACCGGCTTTCAGAAGATCGATGTCTTCGGGAGTGAGGCCTTCAAATCGCACGCGGACAGGGACTCGCTGGACGACTTTGGTAAAATTTCCCGTGGCGTTATCCTGTGGAATTAAGCTGAAAGTCGCGCCCGTCGACGGACTGAGGCTTTCGACGATCCCGTGGTATTTCTTTTGAGAAATGGCATCGACATCGATATCGACTTCATTACCCAGTTTGATTTTTTTCAAGTCTGTCTCTTTAAAGTTCGCCATGATCCAACGCGACTCAGAACTCACGAAGCCAAACAGGGGAGTGCCGGGCGTCGCCAACATTCCGACTTCCGCACCACGTTTTGCAATGACTCCATCGGAAGGAGCACGGATTTGAGTATCCGAGAGTGCGTTTTGGGTGAGGTCTACTCCCGAGCGGGAGGCGTCGAGCTGACGCTGGAGATTGGTTGCATTCGCAACCGCGGAGTCTCTTTGCTGGCCCGTGACTGCACCTGCCGTGAAAAGTTCTTGCAGTCGACGCGCGTTCGTTTGGGCATCACGCGCACGGGCGGCCAGCCCTTCCATCTCACTTTTAGATTGGGAGGTTCGAGCGGTAAAGTCTTTCTGGTCGATTTCGGCCAGGATTTCGCCCGCTTTCACTTTTTGATTCTCTTCGACATTCACCTTCGTGACGTAGCCAGAGACGCGCGCTGAAAGAAGCACCGAGTTCGCGCGAATCTGGGCGTTGTCCGTTGATACGAAAAAAATGGAATCGTAAATAAAATAGCCGGCCGCGATTAGCGCAACCGTACCGACCGCGATCCCGATTTTTTTCTTCTTCGTTAATCCGGAAGTACGGGTGTCGATCGTGGGAGAAGTAATGATGGTCGTGGGAGCGGTTTGGGTAGATGACATGGAGATTACCTCTGGGCAGTGACGGGTTGTTGCGAAGTCGCGATGGGTTTCCCGATCGCGAGCTCCAGTTTAATTTTTGCTTCAGCGCAGTTTTTTAAAGCGTTCACGAGTCCCGCGCGAGCACGGAAGAGGTCCAGTTCTGAGTCCAGAACTTCGGAGTTTGTTCGAACGCCCGCTTTGAATGCAGCCTTTGCGAGCCGGATGCTTTCTTCCCCTTTTTTAACATCGGAAACTTTCGCTTGATAAAGAGTCGCGCTGTAGAGGTAGCGGCGTTTCCAGAACTCGAAATCGTTCGGAGCTTGAAGCCTTGCAGACTCAAGCTGTTTTTCAACCTGAACACGTTGGGCAATCGACGTCTTCGAACGCGCAATCGACGTCATTCCATCGAAAAGCGTCCAGGTCATGAATACTCCGGTATTCCAAGCCTCGCGGTAACGATTCCAATCTGAAAAGCCGTCCGATAAATTATTGTAGAGGATGTACTGTGCACCGAGCGAAATTTTAGGAATCCAGTACGCAGCCGAAGCCGATTCAGACAAGTTCGCGGCTTGAGAGCGAAGCGCGAGAGCCGCTAAATCCTTTCTTTGCATTCGGTCCTCAAGCTTTAAAGACGCGATCGTTTGAGCATCCGGAACTTCTAAATTTCCCTCGATTTCACGGTTATCTTCACTCGCTTCTCTGCCCAAGGTGAGTAAGAGTTTTTGTCGAGTGAGAACCACATCATCTTTGCTGCGAAGAAGTTCGGACTGCGCTTCGTTGAGTTGCACCTCCACGCGAAGGACATCGAATTGAGTCGCCATGCCTCCGCGCCTTGTTTTGTTCACTTGGTCTAAGTGATCGGTCAGAGTCTCGACGTTTTGCTGGGCGACGAGTTCGAGTTTTACGGCAGTCAAAGCTTCCGCGTAATGGAGTTTCGTCTCTTCTTCTATTCGGAAATTCGTCCAGTCCGCATCATTGTGGGCAGCCTCGCCGAGTTGAGCGGCTGCGCGGTAGCGACTGATGTTCGCGAATCCATCGAAAATCGGAATGGATGCCGAGAGGGCTGCGCTGGTTGTGGGAATGATTCCCGGGATGCTCGTCGGACTGCCATTGAAAACGAGATCCGTGTATTGATAGCGCTTCGTGAAAAGATGGGAGCCGGAAATTTGAACGGTGGGAAGAAAACCACTGAGCGACTCGGTTTGCTTCCAACTTTGCTCTTCCATCGCGGCCTTCGCCTGCCCGACTACGGGTGAAGTTCCGAGGGCTTCGGAAACGGCGTCATTCAATGACAGTTTCCCTGCTCGGCGCTCTGCCGCCTGAGCGTCGATGGCGACGAGGGCCGCGATGAAAAAGAAGAAGTGAACGCTGAAAGCCACTTTCCAAGCAGAGTGTGCGAACGCCTGGCGAAGTTTCCCGCCGATCAAGTTGCGGGTAGGGATTGGGGTGGCGGAACGTTGGACTTTCATTGTTAACCTCTAGATAGTATAGTAGTATACGGTATAGGAGGCGTCAATGAGAATTGAATGGAAAGAAATCCCTAAAGAAGAGACAATTTTTAAAATTGCTTCAAAATATCCAGGAGTTAGCCCGAAAGCTTTTGAGGCTTATCTAAAAATGATGTGGCTTTCTGCTCAGACAGAACGGGTGATGGATACCCATTTTAATGAATGGGGACTGTCTCGTGGGCGCTTTATGCTCCTCATGATGCTCTATGGCCAATGCCACCTCGGATTTTCGGCCAATGGCGAACCCGGTCCAGCAGCTCTCAGCCCGAGCGAACTCGCATCCCAGCTCGATGTAACCCGCGGTAATATGACGGGATTAATCGACGGGCTGGAGAGGGAGGGTTGGATTCGAAGGGAATCTCAGCCGGATGACCGCCGAGGCCTCCTGATCGTCTTAACGGACGAAGGATCGGCACGTCTTGAAAAACTGCTTCCGATTCACTTTCAGCGAATGGGGCGCTTTCTTTCCAAGCTCTCCGCAGGGGAGGCTGAAGGAATGCTAGTGGGGGTTCAGCGGCTTCTTTCAGGATTAAACGGTGTTCGGGAAGAACTGGAGGCGGTGGTGAAAGAAAAGGCGAAAGAGTGAGCTTAGAATCCGCGCTTGAGCCTGAAACCGCGTCCGCGGTAGGGTAGGCGCAGCCCCTCTGGGTGAACGAAAAAGCGTTATCTAAAAAGGATCTTTATGCTTCTCACTTCATTACCTTCCTCATTTAAAAATCGCCGTGATGCTTTGATGAAAAAGCCAGAAGAGTCGGGATCCGCGTTTTTATTTCCGGCGGCAAAAGAAGTTCTGCGTAATCCGGATGTGACCTATCCGTTTCGCCAAGAATCGAATTTCCAATACCTCTCTGGGTTCGAAGAGCCTGAAGCTTGGTTGCTTTTAGCTCCAGGATCTAAAGGGGGAGCGTACCGAACGATTCTCTTTGTCCGTCACCGGGATCCGGTCATGGAAATTTGGGAAGGTGAGCGCTACGGCACCGAAGGAGCGCTGAAAGTATTTGGCGTGGACGAGGCTTACACGATCGATGAATTTTCAAAGCGCTTTCCGGAATTTTTAAAAGGAGTGGATCGACTGTTTTACCGAATGAACCTCGATGAGTCCGACGATCGAGAAGTTCTCGGTGCTTTAGAAAAATTTCGCAGGTCCCAAGGCCGAAGCGGAAAACCATTGCTTGCGATTTCCGATCCGAATGAATTAATCGCGGAAATGCGGCTCTTTAAAAGCAGCGAAGAAATCGAGCTGATGAGACGCGCGTGTGACATTACGGCGAAAACCCACCTCGCGTTGATGAAAGAAGTCCGACCGGGAATGAACGAATACGAGATGGAAGCGTTTATCGACTACCAATTTCGAAAACAAGGATCTCCGCGAGTCGGTTATGGCTCGATCGTAGCGGGCGGAAAGAATGCATGCTGCTTGCACTACCGCGCTAATAACGAGGTGTTGAAAGACGGAGACCTCATCTTAGTCGATGCCGGAGCTGAATTTGGTTATTACACTTCCGACATCACCCGCACCTTTCCCGTCGGTAAGGAATTCTCAAAAACTCAGGCTGCCATTTATGACCTCGTATTGAAGTCACAACTGGAGTGCATTGCGATGGCAAAGCCGGGCGCAACGATGGCAGCGATTCACCGCCACGCTTCGGAAGTTTTGGTCGAAGGCGCACTCTCGCTTGGTTTGATGAAAGGGAAGGTCGATGAAATCATCACATCGGGGAAGGTGAAGCAATTCTATCCCCATGGGACTGGGCATTGGCTCGGGATGGACGTTCACGACATCGGGCTCTATCAACTGAATGGTGAGCCTCGGAAGCTTGAAGCCGGGATGATGTTCACGATTGAGCCGGGATTTTATGTTCAGCCAGACGACCTGCATGCGCCCGCCGAGTACCGCGGGATCGGTGTGCGAATCGAAGACGACGTTTTGGTCACGAAAACCGGTCTGGAAGTGATGACGGCCGGAGCGCCCAAAGCGCGAGCCGAGATCGAAGCGCTGAAGTCTTAAAAAGGCCATCTAAAATGGCCATTCAAAAAGGCAGTTATGAAGTTAGGCCCATTCGAAGTTGAGCATCCGTTTATTCTAGCGCCGATGGCTGGGATCACGAATTCGCCGTTTCGTCGGCTCATGCGGCGGATGAACTCCTCCGTTGTGATCAGTGAACTCGTCTCAGCGACGGGCATCGAATACATGGGCCAAAAAACGCTAGATCTTTTGCGGTTCCATCCTGAGGAGCGGACCATTGGGTTGCAGATTTTTGGCGATGATCCAGCTCACCTTGTGAAGGCTTGTCAGTTGGTTGAAAAACTCGGCGCCGATTTCGTAGATTTAAACATGGGATGTCCCGTTCCTAAGGTTGTGAAAAGAGGCGGCGGCGCGGCGATGTGCCGCGACTTACCTGCGCTTTCGAAAACTCTTCGGCTGATGGTGGATTCCGTGAAAATACCGGTCACCATTAAAATCCGGACGGGCTGGGACTCGGAAACGCGGAATGCGGTCGAAGTCTCACGCGTCGCTGCGGATGCTGGCATCGCCTGGGTGGCGATCCATGGACGAACCCGCGCCCAAGCTTACGCGGGAGACGCTGACTGGGAATTTATCGGGAATGTGAAAGCAAAGTCGACCATTCCGGTCATTGGCAACGGAGATTTAACCACGCCTGAGAAGGCCGTTGAGCGGTACCGCACTTATGGTGTGGACGCGGTTTTGATTGGGCGGGGAGCACTCCGAAATCCCTTTATTTTTGACCAGGCAGCGAAGGTCCTGAATGGGCAGCCTTATCGAATACCGGAAGCTTCTGATTATTTAGAGATGCTCGATGCTCAGCGGAAGCTTTTGGAAGAAACTTATTTAGACCGCGGATCCATGGTCCATGCTCGTAAATTTCTCGCTTGGTACTCGGCTGGTTTTCCGGGGTCAGGAGAATTTCGGAAAAAAGTTTTCACGATTCCCGAGGGTCCCGAACTCTGGAGTGAAGCCACTCGGTTCTTTGAAGAAAGTGTCGCCAAACGGGACAATCAGTACCTCCAGGAAGATTTTCTCATGGGCGGACATGGGTAAGCGACTCAGTGTGAACCGAGGTGAAAGTTTTTTTCGCCTAAGCGAAAGGTAAAACCTTCGCCTTCTTCGGATGCATGGAGAAAAAATTCCAGATAGGGGACCCGGAGGAATTTTGCTTCTTCCTTTCCGTCTTTGATCCGGCAGGTGAGTCTGGGTTCGCTGAAACGAAGCGTGGTCGGATCGAGGGACTCTGTCGAACCATCGCTTATTCGGAGGAGGAGGCGGTCGTCTTTCCAGTCGATGGCTTCGACGAAGTAAGCCGTGTCTTCGACTTCGATTCGTTTGAAATCGGCGCCGATTTTAATGAAATAGCCTTCTAGGTCGTGGCCTAGGAATCGGTGGAAAGCTTCCACCGTTCGTTGATGACTGATTTCCTCTCCGTTTGAGAGAAATTTACCCTCGGCAGTCAGAACGATTTTTTCGTGATCGATGAATAATTCCGACGGCATCATTTGGGCAGAATCTCTCCGGGCGCATTTCTTGTCAACCTGCTCCCTCGGTGCTTAGATGCGGGAATGACCACTTCGCCGAGCACTTATGGAAAATCGGACCTCTCCTACAATGATTACCTTCGGGTGCCTGAGCTGATTGCGCTCCAGAAGCCGCTCTCCACGCCCGAGCACCATGATGAGATGCTTTTTATCATCATCCACCAGGCTTATGAGCTTTGGTTCAAACTCATCATTCACGAACTTGAAGCGGCGATGGAAAGTATGGCAAAGCGCGAAGTGCTGCGGGCCCAACATTTCGTGAAAAGAGTGGTCGAGATACAGCGGGTATTGGTTCAACAGATCCACATTTTAGAAACCATGACGCCCGTAGAATTTCTCCAATTCAGAGAAAATTTAATGCCGGCCAGTGGTTTCCAATCGCTTCAGCACCGAGAAATCGAATTCATGTGCGGGATGAAAGACGAACGCTACTTTCGGTTTTTTGCGAATCGTCCGGAGGTGGTGGCACGCCTTCGGTCTCGGTTTGACGGACCCGACCTCGCCCAGTCTTTTCTCACATTGACTCGAGCCCTGGGTTATCCGGTTCCGGAAAAAGACACTCCTGAAACCCATGATGAAGTACTCCAGGCATTAAAGGGGATTTACCAAAATCCGAGTAATGATCTTCCGCTTTATCTCTTAGCCGAATCCTTAGTCGATCTGGATCAAGGCCTCTCCCTTTGGCGTGAGCATCATGTGCGAGTCGTCGAGCGAGTCATTGGATTTCGGAAAGGCACCGGGGGCTCGAGTGGAGCGGAATACCTGCGGGCTGAAACGGCTAAAAAGGCTTTCCCTTTTCTCTGGGAAATTCGGACGCTTCTCGAAAAGGCTTAAATGATGTTAATAAGGGACCGATTCCCCATTCTTTCGAAAAAAACCTACTTGGCGAACCATTCTTTGGGAGCGGTTCCGGCTTCGGCTGAGGCGTCACTGAAGAAATACTTCGATGAATGGTCGAACCTCGGAATTCTGGCCTGGGATGGTCCCTGGTTTGAAATGATTCGGGAGTTTTCAAAAGAGATCGAATTCGTTTTGGGAGCCTCAGTCGGAACCGTGGTCCCGATGGAAAATGTCACGCGAGGATTTTCTGCCGTGGCTTCGAGTTTGGATTGGAAAGGGCGAGCCGCTAACGGAAAACCAAAGAACAAGATCATCTTGACCTCGCTTGAATTCATCACGAGTTATCCTTTTTGGCAGGGCTGGGCGGAAATGGTCGGTGCACGGGTGGTGCAGGTCGAATCTCCTGACGGAATCTCGGTGCCTCTCGAGGACCTGTTAGCCGAAATTGATGATGAAACCCTGATCGTACCGACGAGCCATGTTTATTTTCGGAGTGGGGCAATTCAAGATTTGCAAGCGATCACCCGTCGCGCGCATGAAGTGAATGCCTATGTGTTAGGCGATGGTTATCAGTCGGTGGGTATTATTCCCGTTGATGTTGTGAAAATGGAAATCGATTTCTACGTTGGTGGTTCTCACAAATGGCTTTGCGGCGGTGCCGGTGCGGGGTTCCTCTATGTGCGCGAGAGCCTCATTGGCAGATTGGAGCCAAAATTTTCGGGCTGGTTTGGAATTGAAAATCCGTTCGAGTACGAACCCACGACTCGATTCAAGCCATCAGATGGCGTGATGCGCTTTATGGCTGGAACTCCGAGCGTTCCCGCGCTGTATGCGGCAATCGAAGGAATTCGCATCGTGAATGAATGGGGTTTGGAAAAAATTCGAGCTCACTCTCTAGAATTAACCGAATCGATTATCTCAGAAGCGCTTGATCGCAACATCGAGGTTAAAACTCCGAAATTGCAGAACTCGCGGGCGGGAATGGTTTGCATTGATTTTCCGAAGGCGAAAGAAGCGACAGCCTTCTTAAGCGAGCGGGGAGTGGTAGTTGATTATCGGCCGAACTGTGGGATTCGTGTCTCACCGCATTTTTATAACAACGCCGAAGATCTTCGAAACTTCTGGGCGGGCGTCGACGGTTTTCTTAGCCTGCGTTAAAGGGAATCGAAGTGAGAAGCCTTAGT
Source organism: Oligoflexia bacterium (assembly GCA_014376785.1). Lineage (GTDB taxonomy): Bacteria > Bdellovibrionota > UBA1018 > UBA1018 > UBA1018 > JACMQW01. The sequence continues at coordinate 14,347 of JACMQW010000003.1, read as the reverse complement.
TTTTTTTCCGCTGGAATGAATTCGAACGGGAAAAAGACGCCATTTGGAATGGAGAATCGAATCTCCGTCATTCCTCCGAATTCATGGAGCAGCCGCCTGAGTATTCCTCCATGGGTCGAAACCGCAATCGGTCCGGGAGAATCTGAAAATTCGCGAGAATGGACAACATCGAAGAGCGACGAAGTCACGCGCTCGAGTAAGACGTCTGCTGATTCGGATCCGAGGTCGCGAAGCTCCTCATCCGATAAGATATTTACTCCGAGTCTGCCACTCAGCTCTTTCCCGAATTGTTCGTGAATTTCGACATGGGTGAGTCCTTGAAGACGACCCAGATTGATTTCTCGCAGCCTGGGATCTGCTCTGAGTGAGAGCAGCGGGTGCCAGCCTTGCAAATGAGCTTCATCCAGCGCGATCTTTGCCGTATCCATCGCGCGGGACAGATCAGAACTGACGATTTGGGTGCAGCGAAGGTGGCGAAATCCATGGGCAAGCCGCCTTGCTTCGTCTTTGCCAACCGCGTTCAGGGGGATGTCTAAATGACCTTGAATGCGTCCTTCAGAGTTCCAATCGGTTTGCCCATGACGAAAAGCATAGATGAGGATGGGAGCGTGGGAATTTGTTTTCAACACTGCTTTCTATTCTCTATAATGACGGGACTATGGCAATCCGAAAAGTCGCCCGGATGGGACATCCTGTACTTCGCGAAAAAGCCCGAGAACTTTCGAAGGAAGAAATTCTATCAGATTGGTTCGAGAATTTACTCGGCGATATGATCGAAACGATGGAGGAGTATGGCGGGATCGGATTAGCCGCTCCGCAAGTCCATGAGGCGGTTTCTGTCGCGATTATTGACTACCAAGACGATCACCCTCGTTATGCAGAACAGACGTCGACGTCGGGAGAACTCCACTCCCTTGCTTTGTCAGTCTTCGTGAATGCGAAAATCACGGTGCTTGACCCGACCGAGCAAGGGTTTTGGGAAGGGTGCCTTTCGGTGCCGGAAATTCGCGGACTGGTCTATCGACCTAGAAAAATACGCGTCGATTACCTCGATATCGAGGGAGAAGCGCAGAGTTTGATTGCAGAAGGATTTCTTGCAACCGTGTTTCAGCATGAGTTGGATCACCTTGACGGCACCCTTTTCTTGGACCGCGTTCGATTTTCTCCCGGAAAATCTCCGATCTCCTTCATGGCCGAATACTCGAAATACCATGTGCCAGAAGAAGATTCAGAGATCGGTGAACTGAAAGAATGATTTAAGCGTCGTGCTTCAGTTGTTCGGCGAGTTTTACTCGCGCTGCCCGGCGTATTTTAGCCGCTTCAAAACGGCGCTTCTCGTGTTCGGTTCCCGGAGTTACCGGTGGGACGGGTTTGGGTTTCCCCGCCGAATCAATGGCCACGAAAGTAAGGTAAGCGGTTGCCGTGTGGGCCATTTCACCCGTCAGAGGATTTTCTTTGTCGACCCTCACCCCGACCTCCATGGACGTTCGGCCTGCGAAATTTACCGAGGCCTTGATGTGAATGTATTCTCCCAGCTTCACGGGTGAGACGAAGTTCAGAGCGTCGATCGAAGCGGTCACGACGACGGATCTTGAGTGTTTGCCGGCCGCCATAGCCGCCGCGATATCAATGAGCGAAACCACTTTGCCGCCGAATATGGTTCCGAGGGCATTCGTGTCGGACGGAAGAACCATTTCAGTCATGATGACCTGAGATCCACTAACGGGTTTTGCGGCAAGCGGGGTAGGATTCATAAATCGATCATCTCCTAGCTTTTCTCGCGCGACAAGAACCGCTACCTTAAACTGACATATGAACCGGAAAGTCCTGCTTCTCCTGATCCTCTGCAACTTCATCTGGGCGACGAATCCTTTGATGGGCAAAATACTGGTCGGCCGATTCACCGGAGTTCAAGTCGCGTGGATTCGCTACATGGGGGCGTTCGCTTCTTTCTTCGCAATGGCGGGAGTCGCCGTTTTAGGTTTCGGGAAAAAATGGTCTGATTTCTTCCTTTGGCCTCGGGAGCTCCGCCCGCTTTTGCAAATCATCTTGGTGGGACTCGGGCCATTCGCGTTTTCTCCGATCATGCAATTTGTGGGGCTTGAAACGGCACAGTCCATGGATAATTCGGTGCTGCTCGCAACCGAGCCTCTCTTGACGGTTTGGATGGCGTGGTTGGTTCTGGGTGAGAAAATGACGCGCAATCACTGGATTTCAATGGCGATCGCACTGATTGGCTTTCTCCTCTTCGCTGGGTTTGTAGGAGGAGGAGCAGAAATTTCTTTCTCATTTGGCCTATTCTTTCTGATCTTCGCGCAGCTCGGAGAGGGAATGTATTCTGTTCTGACCCGAAGGCTGGTCCAGAACCATTCTCCCTTGGCGATCCTCGGTACGGGGCTCTTGATCGGAGCCACAACCTTGACGCTTTTTGTGTTTAGCTTTGAGCAATTTCCAGACCTTTCGCGACTAGGGAGATCTGGACTGGGGGCGGCTCTATGGCTTGGGCCGCTGGGATCGACTCTCACTTATTTTATATGGGCATCGATCGCTCGCACGGTGGATGTACCCACTCTGGCGATCACCCTGTTCATCCAGCCGGTCGTGGGTGCGTTTTTGGGGTATTGGGTGCTCCACGAAACTTTGGCCCCGATGCAGGTGCTGGGAGCGCTCTTTATTCTGGCCGGTTTTCTCTATCTTTCCCGGAAGGAATTACGCGTAGACGCCCATTAGGGGCGGATTCGGCGCTTTGCTAAAAGAAACGCTTGCCCTAGGGAAAATCAGCTTTCTATACTGAGACAGCAGATCGGGGGGGATATGGACGTCTCCAAATTAGGACCGGGATCACATTCAGAAATTTCCGTTGACCAGGAAGAATCAAAGATCATGGAACAAAGCTCCGATCTCTTGGTAGAGGTCGCCAGTCTGACTGGACTACCAGTCGAGTGGGTACAGACTGAACTGACTCAAATCGTGAAAAGTTCCGGCCACGCGCCTGAACAGCTCACTTTGGAAGAACTTCGCGCATCGATGCTGGCCTATCTTGAAGAAATGAATCGAGAGCTCATGGCTCAAGAGCAAGCAGACTTGGATTTCTTAGAGTCCATGCCGATGTCGAGTGATATTTCGCACTGACTTTACCGCTCGAACATTTGCGTTTGATGCAGCTAGGAATGCTTGATCAAACAGCTGCACCTTTGCTCGAACCGCACCGGCTCGGTCGGCCGAATTTTTGACGCTAGAATTTTCGAGTTTTTTTATAGGGGCTTCGCCTAATTGGGCGACATGGGTTTAGACTCCTATAAGAAGCTTTCGTCGGGCTTTGACAATGGATTTACCGTCCCCATTTTTATGTGAGATCTTTATCACTCCGAGGCTCTATCCCCATGCTGATTCGAAACGGAAATAACATCGTCCCTAGTTCTCTCGTCCAACCAGATGTCGTGGGTTACATCCCGAACCCGATCGTCATCGAGCAAACTCCTCGAGGAGAGCGGCAGTACGATATCTATTCGCGCCTTCTCCTCGACCGCATTATTTTTTTAGGGACTGAAGTAAATGACGTTGTAGCGAACCTGCTCGTCGCGCAGCTCTTCTTCTTAGAAAGTTCTGATCCAGACAAGCCAGTGCATTTTTACATCAACTCGCCTGGAGGTTCGGTTTATGCCGGTCTCGGTATTTACGATGTGATGCAATACGTGAAGCCCGAAGTTTACACTTATTGCACGGGTCTCGCAGCGAGCATGGGCGCGTTCCTCCTCGCCGCGGGCGCGAAGGAAAATCGTTATGCCCTGCCGAACGCTCGCATCATGATCCACCAACCACTCGGTGGAGCGCGCGGGCAAGCATCCGACATTGAGATTCAGGCAAAAGAGATTCTTTTCTTGAAACGTCGCTTGAATGAAATGCTTGCCCATCACACAGGCAAGCCGATGGACTTCATTCAGAAAGCGACCGATCGGGATAACTACCTTTCCGCGGAAGAGGCGATCGGTTATGGCCTGATCGATAAAGTGGTCAAAAAGAACTCTGCTGAAATTCCAAAGACATAACTTGGTCCTAACGGTAAAACGCTCCCACTTCTTTCGAGGTCTAATACATGGATAGTAAAAAATACGGTGATGGCTTCGGAAACCTTTGTTGCTCCTTTTGCGGCAAAAACCAGCGAGAAGTGAAAAAACTGATCGCCGGGCCGACTGTTTATATTTGTGACGAATGCATTGAGCTCTGCAACGACATCATTGCAGAAGAGGGTCAGAAGGACACGACGGCTAAGCCGAGCGAAAAACTTCCGAAGCCCGCAGAAATTAAAGCGCATTTGGATGAATACATCATCGGTCAAGAACGAGCGAAGCGCGTGTTCTCTGTTGCCGTGTACAACCATTACAAGCGCATCCAGCACCAAAACGACAAGAAACCAAAAGACGGCGGAGTCGAACTCACGAAGTCGAACATTCTGGTGATTGGTCCGACGGGAACGGGTAAAACGTTGCTTGCTCAGACGCTTGCAAAATTATTGAACGTGCCGTTTGCGATGGCAGACGCCACGACTTTAACCGAAGCGGGATATGTCGGTGAAGACGTCGAGAACATCATTTTGAACCTCCTTCAATCTTGCGACAATAACGTCGAGCGAGCCCAAAAAGGGATCATCTACGTCGATGAAGTCGATAAAATTTCTAGAAAAGGTGAAAACGCTTCGATCACCCGAGATGTTTCTGGAGAAGGGGTGCAGCAGGCGCTTCTGAAGATGATCGAAGGAACGGTCGCGAACGTTCCTCCAAAAGGCGGACGAAAGCACCCTCAGCAGGAATTCGTTCAAGTGAACACTTCGAACATTCTTTTCATTTGCGGAGGCGCGTTTGTCGGTATCGATAAAATCATCGCCCACCGAAAAGGGAAGCGTGCGATGGGGATGCACGCAAGTATGTCGCAGAAGAAAGATGAAACGATGTCTGAACTTCTTGCGCAAGTGGAGCCAGAAGATCTGATTAAGTTTGGTCTGATTCCTGAATTTATCGGACGATTGCCGATGATTGCGACTCTGGAAGAATTGGATGAGAAAGCGCTCCTCGATATTCTAACCACACCTAAGAACGCGCTTATTAAGCAATACCAGAAGCTTTTCGAATATGACGGGATCCAGCTCGAATTCGAACAGGAAGCGATCCAAGAAATTGCGAAAGAAGCAATTAAGCGAGCAACCGGAGCACGGGGGCTACGAGCCATCATGGAGCAATCGATGCTCGAAGTGATGTACGATCTCCCCGCCCAGTCGGACGTGAAGAAGTGCATCGTGACTAAAAACACAATCGCTAAAGGCGAACGTCCCGTCCTCCTCTTGGCTGACGGAACAGAGAAGAAACCAGACAGTATTTCGAAAAAAGCGGAATCTGCTTAAGCCTTTCGAAACTCGTTTCTGAAAATTGACAGTGAGAAATGGGGCTTGGAGAAATCCAGGCCTCTTTTTTTGACCAAGGATACCGAACTGAACGAAAGTCTCGAGAGCGTCAGAAAAATGAGTTATTATTCGTCGGGATTTATTCCGCTTAAACTCGGACTTATCCCCATTTCACTCGATTTTAATTCGCGTTGGGGATGAATATTGTTTCTGATTTCGAAGCGGTAAATAGCAAGCTTTGACGGTAAAAATATATATTTCGATTTGATCAGAAATTGGCCTTGGTTGATTTGCACGCAAGTCTGGAAACTGTTTTAATAGGAAGTAGGAGGCTTACTCGTTTCTCCACTCAGGAGCGAAGAGTAAGATCACGGATGAAAGAAAAGTCGAAAAAAGAACCTAAAGAAACTGCAGAAAAAAATAAAGACCAGGGCGAGAAGTCGGGTAACTCTGTAGTGCGCGTCCCCCTCCTTCCGCTGCGTGACGTGATTATCTTTCCACAAATGGTAGTTCCGCTTTTTGTGGGTCGCGAAAAATCCATTAACGCTCTCGAAGAGTGCGTTACAAAGAAATTGGACTTGTTTCTGGTTGCACAGACCCAGGCCACGACGACCAATCCGGGCGAAAAAGACATTTATCAAATCGGGACGCTCGGAACGATCCTCCAGATCCTTCGTTTGCCAGACAACACCGTGAAAGTTCTCGTCGAAGGAAAACGCAGGGCTCGGATCAAAAGCTACATCGAATCAGACCGGATGATCGAAGCGATGGTTGAGCCGATCGAAGAAGAAGTGGAAGAAGGCGTAGAGCTTGAAGCCCTTGTTCGGTCCGTGAAAGCGACCTTCGAAAATTACGTGAAGCTGAATAAGCGAATCCCGCCGGAAATGCTCATGAGTGTGAGCACGATCGATGAGCCCGCGCGCTTAGCCGATCTGATTGTCGCTCACCTGAACTTAAAAGTAGAAGACAAGCAATCCATCTTGGAAGTCTTCGATCCTGCGAAGCGTTTGGATCGTTTACTTCAGTTGATGCAGGGTGAAATTGAAATTCTTCAGGTGGAACGTCGCATTCGCTCTCGGGTGAAAAAGCAGATGGAGCGTTCGCAGAAGGAATATTACTTAAACGAGCAAATGCAGGCGATTCAGAAAGAGCTCGGCGAAAAAGACGAATTTAAGATCGAGATTCAGCAAATTGAGAAGCAAATAAAAACCAAAGTCATGCCTAAAGAGGCAAAGGACAAAGTTAACAAAGAGCTGAAGAAGTTGAAGATGATGTCGCCGATGTCTGCTGAGGCAACCGTCGTTCGAAATTACATCGATTGGCTGGTGTCGTTGCCCTGGGGAACTTACACGGAAGATCGCATTGATCTGAAACTCGCGCACGCGGTGCTCGATGAAGATCACTACGGTCTCGAAGAAGTGAAAGAACGGATTCTTGAATACTTAGCAGTCCGCTCGTTAACAGATGCCTCGAAAGGGCAGATCTTGTGTTTCGCGGGACCTCCAGGTGTGGGCAAGACCTCGCTTGCAAAGTCGATTGCACGCTCGCTGAATAAAAAATTCGTTCGCGCTTCGATGGGTGGGGTTCGAGATGAAGCTGAGATTCGCGGCCACCGCCGAACATACGTGGGAGCGCTTCCCGGGAAGATCATTCAGTCGCTAAAAAAGGCGGAGAGCTCTAATCCTGTTTTCTTGCTCGACGAAGTCGACAAGATGAGCATGGATTTCCGGGGTGACCCGAGTTCAGCACTGCTCGAAGTTCTCGATCCAGAGCAAAACAACACATTTGGTGACCACTACTTAGAGGTGGATTATGATATTTCGAAAGTGATGTTCGTGCTCACGGCGAACAACCTGTCGAACATTCCGCGCCCTCTTTTAGACCGGATGGAAGTCATTCACATTTCGGGTTACACCGAAGACGAGAAGTTCCATATCGTTCGAAAGTACTTGATTACGAAACAAATGGCGCTCCATGGTTTGAAAGAGGGGGATCTCATTCTAACCGATGATGCCGTGAAAGAGCTGATTCGATCCTTTACTCGCGAGGCGGGCGTTCGAAATCTGGAGCGCGTGATCGCAACGATGTGTCGTAAGGCGGCGAAGAAAATCGTCGACGAGCGAGCACTTCGCCAGATTGAAGCTGCCGAAGCGAAAACGGCAGAACCTAAAAAAGCGGGGAAAAAAGGCGAGTTGGTGAAAGTCGAATCGGTCGAAGAGAAAAATGCCCAAATCACGATCACGATTGATGTGGAAGATTTAGAAGAATTACTCGGACCTCCGCGCCACACCGCTCAGATGGCCGAAGCTCAGAATGAGATCGGCTTGACGAACGGACTTGCTTACACCGAAGCCGGTGGAGACATGCTCCAAATCGAAGTCTCCGTTGTACCCGGAAAAGGGAACATCAAGATCACCGGTAAACTCGGCGATGTGATGCAGGAGTCGGCATCGACCGCGATGAGTTACGTCAGGTCTCGTGCGGAAGCTCTGGGCATCGATAAGGACTTCCACACGAATGTCGACATTCACTTGCATGTGCCGGAAGGTGCGGTACCGAAAGACGGTCCTTCTGCGGGCATTACGATGGCGACGGCGATCACCAGCGCTCTCACAAAAATTCCCGTGAAGCACGATGTTGCGATGACCGGGGAGATCACCTTGCGTGGCCGCGTGCTTCCGATCGGTGGATTGAAAGAGAAGCTGCTTGCCGCTCGAATCGGAGGAATTAAGACCGTGTTGATTCCGAAGGCGAACGTTCCGGATTTGAAGAAAGTGCCGAAAGAAGTGACGAAGGGGATGCAAATCATTCCTGTAGAACACGCGGATCAAGTTCTTCGGATCGCTCTCGCGGTTACGAACCCTGAAACTTTCTTAGTCCGTCCGGACATTCAAATTCCGGATGCAGTGGTGTTCACTGCGACGGATAAGAAGACCTCTCGGCCCGGAGCGATCAAACACTGATCTGTGCAAGTGGAATGAAGCCGTAGGACTTCATTTGTGAGCCATTCGTTTAGAAAAAGTAAATCAGTGGGAAGGGGTCGCCGAGAAATCGGCGGCTCTTTTTTTGTGGTTAGGGATTGCGAGCTGAGGAATTCCATGGCGTATTCTTCGAAACAAAACCAAAGGAAAGCTTTATGAAAATGTTCTCATTGATTGCGTCTGCAATGGTTTTTTCCGCTTCGGCAATGGCAGCTTCCCCATCTGGAACGGCCATTTCTCACTCGATTTCTGCCCCGAGCGCGGTCCAACACGAAATTTCCGGCGGTACGAACGCACAATTTCGTGTTGGCGGCGGAGATGGATTCAAAGATGTCACTACGATTAATGCTGGATACGGATATTTCTTTTCTGAAATGTTGGAAGCTTCCGGCAATTTTAATCTCATCCACTCGAATGGACTAACCGTTTACACGCTGACTGTCGGACCGACCTTTAACTTTCTTCAAGCGAATGACACCGTATTGAACTCATTCTTCCTCAGTCCAGTAATTGGTTTAGCTCGTGCTTCTTACAGTGGCTTATCCACCACGGATTTCGCTTATGGACTCGAAGTTGGTAAGCGTTTCGCTTTGACCTCGACCATTGCATGGAAGCCATCGATCGCGATGACGAACACCACGGCAACGGGTTCTGACCCGACGTTCACGATCTCTCCGATCGCGTTCTCCCTGATTTTCTAATCTCTACGCGAACTAAAAAATCAAAGCGTTTCCTTGCGAAAGCACGGGAGCGCTTTTTTTATTGTCTCATTCCTCAATGAACGCGTGCCCGATCAGAGCGCAAACTTCGGCTTACGTTACCGAGCCTGCTCGATCGGCTGTGCCCGCTTGAGGATGGTGAAAGGATCGACCGCGCGTCCGAATTCATCTCTCAGTTCGAAATGAAGGTGAGAAATAGTGTGTCTTGCATTCCCACTGTTGCCGACCCATCCCAGGAGCTGACCGGCTTTCACCCGAACCCCGTGCCGGATTCCCTTTGCGATCCCGACCACTCTACCATCGGTTGTCCCCAGAGAATCGCTATTGAGATGAATGTAGCGCGACTCGTACGGTATGCCCTGAGATTGATGGCTTACTCCCAGGTAGCAGCATTCGCCGCCTTTCTGGGCATGCATCCAGCTGACGGTCCCATCGGCGACTGCCACGACCGGACTCATTTTTTTTGCGATGAGGTCGTTTCCGAGGTGTTCGCGGGCACCTCCGTCTCTGGGTTGGTGCCAGTCATCGGAGTAGCGAGTGGGTCCCACCACGGGAAAGATCAATTCCATTTGGTCGAAGCGAATCTGAGAAGGGCCGCGAGGATCTTGTTGTCCGTAAGCGCCTAAATAATCCCCTTCGTGGTCGCCGCTGCCACACCCGGTGATGAGTCCGAGTGCGATGATTACGCAAACGACGGTTCCGAATGAAGCCGACTGAAAGAAGCGCTCTGTGACGAATTTCATGAGGACTCCTTCTCGGATAGGCAGAGTTCAGAGGGTGAAATTCCCTCCATCAATCGCAATGTTTATACTCGCTGCGTTATATTGTCAAAGCCAAAGCCGATCAATTGACCTGATTCCTCTAGCTGGCGTCATTACCCCTTGACCGACAGACCCCAACCCGTCTACGTTGGCGATCCCTGCCTGATTCACGATCAGAGCCGATCCTCGCGACTGGACCCAACCTCCGGACGCAAGGACGGAAACCCTGCTTTTCCAAGCAAAGGTGTCCGTTTGTCGGTCATACAGGTCGTCGGGAGTCGCTCCGAGTGGTTCGGATCGATTGTCTTACGAAGTAATGTAAACCCCTTGGTGTCATTTCCGCTCAAGGGGTCTTATCGAAGGGAAAAACTGCATCCCATGCCAACGATCAACCAATTGATCCGTCAGGGCCGCTCGAATAAAGCCTGGAAGACGAAGTCTCCGGCCCTCGAGAGCTGCCCGCAACGCCGCGGTGTTTGCACCCGCGTTTATACCACGACTCCTAAGAAGCCGAACTCTGCACTCCGCAAGGTCTGCCGCGTTCGTCTCACGAACGGTTTCGAAGTCACCTCCTACATCCCAGGCGTCGGCCATAACCTTCAGGAACACTCGATCGTATTGATTCGTGGTGGCCGGGTTAAAGACCTTCCAGGTGTTCGCTATCACACGATTCGCGGAACGCTCGATACCCAAGGTGTGGCTAATCGTAAACAGAGCCGTTCGAAATACGGCGCGAAGAAAACGGCTCCTGCCGCCGCGAAGTAATTCGCGTCCGTAGCTGCTTAAAGAGGTGAAAAATGGGTCGTAAAAAGTTTATTCGCAAACGGGAAATCCTACCTGATCCGAAGTTCCACGACATCGTTGTCGCGAAATTCATCAATACGTTGATGATTCAAGGCAAACGTTCGGTTGCTGAGAAAATCATGTACGGATCGATCGATATTGCTCAAGAAAAGGGCGGCGATGAAGGCCTGAAAGTCTTCAAAAAAGCCCTCGAAAATTGTAAGCCACTGCTTGAAGTGAAGTCCCGCCGAGTCGGCGGAGCCACCTATCAGGTGCCGATTGAAGTGAAACCAGCTCGCCGCCAATCCTTGGCTTCCCGCTGGTTGATCGATGCAGCACGTGGTCGTCCGGAGCATTCGATGATGGAACGCCTTGCAGGCGAAATCGTCGACGCTGCGAACAACCGTGGTGGAGCTTTGAAAAAGCGCGAAGACACGCACAAAATGGCTGAAGCCAACAAAGCTTTCGCCCACTACCGTTGGTAGGACGCAAATCGCATCTGGAGCGCTGAAGGCCTTTGCAAAAAGCCTTTTACGAAGCTCGGAAGAAGCTTGGAAATTGAAGAGAGGGGTCTGGTTCGCCAGGCCCCTTTTTTTACGTCCACGGGGTTGCCTGAGGCACTTGGGCACGATTTTTAAGTGCCTTTCTTACCCAGGCTTTGTATTTAAGAGATTATGGCTGACCAGAAAAAGAAAATCATCGATCCTAAACTCTTGATCACCCGTAATATTGGTATTGCCGCTCACATCGACGCTGGCAAAACGACCACCACGGAAAGAATTCTTTACTACACGGGTCGTGTCCATAAAATGGGCGAGGTTCATGAAGGCACGGCTGTGATGGACTGGATGCCCCAAGAACAAGAGCGCGGAATTACCATCACTTCGGCCGCGACGTCCTGCAATTGGCGCGATCATCGAATCAACATCATCGATACGCCTGGACATGTCGATTTCACGATCGAAGTAGAGCGTTCGCTTCGGGTCCTCGATGGGGCCGTAGCAGTGTTCTGTGCGGTCGGAGGGGTAGAGCCTCAGTCCGAAACGGTCTGGCGACAGGCGAATAAATATAAGGTCCCCCGTATTGCTTACATTAATAAAATGGACCGTACGGGTGCTGATTTTTTCGGTGTGATCACCGAAATGAAAGAGAAGCTTGGTGCAAATCCACTGCCCATCCAAATTCCATTTGGAAAAGAAGATCAGTTCCAAGGCGTAATCGACTTGGTGAGCATGAAGGCACTGGTTTGGTTGAGCGAAGAAACCGGTGCGAAGTTCGAAACGCGAGAAATTCCCTCTGAGCTTGCGGAAGACGCAGCACTGTACCGAGAAGAGCTCGTGAACGTCCTATCCGAACTGGATGATCGCCTCATGGAACAGTACCTAGCGGGAGAACCTTTGGGTGAAGACCTTTTAAAAGCAGCGATTAGAAAAGGTTGCGTGGAAGCTAAGTTTGTTCCCGTGATTTGTGGAACGAGCTTCAAAAACAAAGGAGTCCAACCGCTGCTGGACGCCATCGTCGATTTTCTTCCATCACCGCTCGATAAGCCCGAGGTGGAGGCGCATGATCCGCGAGATTTAGAAAAAACATTCACGATCCCACCGGATTCGTCACTGCCTTTTTCGGCCCTCGCATTTAAAGTGCAAAACGACCCGTTTATGGGAACGCTCACTTATTTCCGTGTTTATTCGGGGACGTTGAAAGTTGGTGAGCAGGTTTTGAATCCTTCGAAAGAAAAGAAAGAGCGTCTGTCCAAGATTCTCCTTATGCATGCTAACAAGCGTGAAGAGTTGACCGAAGTTCGGGTGGGTGACATTGCGGCGGCGGTCGGCCTCCGTTTTACCACGACGGGTGACACGCTTTGCTCCGAAGGGAAGCCCGTTTTGCTCGAAAAAATTGACTTCCCAGAGCCGGTGATTTCGATCGCAATCGAACCTAAAACGAAGGCCGATGGCGATAAGTTGAATGATGCTCTGAAAAAACTTGGCTTAGAGGATCCTTCCTTCCGTGTTTCGACTAATGAAGAAACAGGCCAAACATTGCTCTCTGGAATGGGTGAGCTTCATCTCGAAATCCTCGTGGACCGCATGAAGCGAGAATTTAAGGTTGAAGGAAACGTGGGCCGGCCCCAGGTCGCATACCGCGAATCGATTTCGGTTTCGGCGACAGGCGAGGGAAAATTTCACCGCGAAATGGGAGGTAAAGGCCAGTTTGGACAGTGTGTCGTGAAATTTGAGCCATTGCCGCGCGGCGAAGGGTTTGTATTCGTTGATGGCTATAAAGCCGATCCGAAGCTCTTTCCTAAAAATTTCGTGAACGCCATTGAGTTCGGCGTGAAAGAAGCCCTTTTGGGCGGAATTCACGTGGGTTATCCAGCGGTGGATGTGAAGGCAACGCTCGTATCAGCAACCTTCATTGAAGGCGAATCGACTGAAGTGGCCTACAAAATCGCAGCGACCCTAGCTCTGAAAGACGCGTGCATTCGTGCAAAGCCGATCATTTTAGAGCCGATTATGGCTTGTGAAATTACTTGTCCAGACGATTACATGGGAAGTGTCATCGGAGATCTAAATTCTCGACGAGGGAAAATTCACAGCATGGCGCCGAAGCATGGAGTCCAAGTCATCAAAGCAGATGTCCCTCTGGCGGAGATGTTTGGATATTCCACGGCACTTCGGTCCCAATCTCAGGGGAGAGCGACGTATGCGATGGTTTTTGCAAGTTACCACGAAGTGCCGCCCGCGGTGTCGGATGAGATCAAAGTACGAGCGGGCGTTTTAATCCGTTAAGCTTTGAAGCCTTGAAAAGTTTTTCCATTGCCGACGAATTTCGGAATTCCTTATTGCGCCCCTCGTAATTCCTCGGTATTGATCGACAACTTAAAAAAACGACGATTTGGGAAAGATTGCAGGCGGGACACATCCCCCACCTGGTAACTTCCTGAATAATTCTGAGGAGATGTGACTTATGGCAGCGATGGAACACAAGATCCGTATTAAATTAAAAGCATTCGATCACCGCGTTCTCGACCAATCTGTTTGGGAGATTGTGAACACGGCGAAGCGCACTGGTGCCACTGTCCGTGGACCCATTCCTCTTCCGACTGTCATTAACAAGTACACGGTGCTTCGTTCGCCTCACATTGATAAGAAATCGCGTGAACAGTTCGAGATTCGAACCCACAAGCGTCTTTTAGATATTCTTGAGCCTACTCAGCAAACGGTTGATTCTTTAATGAAGCTTGACCTTTCTGCCGGTGTAGATGTAGAGATCAAATCCTAATCCTTAGATTAGGTTTTTGTGTTGATACTGCCTAGCGTACCGGATCTCTGATCCATCCCGCTTGGTAAGTCGAAGAACTTGCGAAAAAGCCATTCAAGCAGTGAATTTCATTCTCCGCTCCGAATCCCAGCTGAAGTAGTAGTTACCTCGATAGGCTCCATGAAAGCATCCGGCGGCTTTTTCTGGTTTCACCAGAAACAGTAGCTTCCCGGTGATGCTGTGAGGGTCGAAATATGACTAACGTCCTATTTTTTAACACGTCTGCAAATGTGATTGGACCCAGGATAGGGCGAGATCCTTTTTGACGTACGAAGAGAGTGAGTTCCATGTCGGATAATATTGAAACGACGACTCCAGAGAGCACGAACAGCGCCGCTGTTTCGGGCAAGGGTCAGTTCGTAAAGTTTGACCTTGGCCGGGGCG
>JACMQW010000032.1 GCA_014376785.1 Oligoflexia bacterium | reverse complement strand
TATGGAAGTGGGAGGTGAAATGAAGCGGGCCCCAAATTTCGTCACGCTCGCCCACGAACTCTTCCATGCCTACGATGGGATTCGCGGGTTGCTCGATCGGCGGATCGTATTCCCTCCCGAACGATTCGAATCGACAGAAGTGAGTGAGTACCGAGCGATGTATTTTGAAAATCGGATTCGCCATAACTCTGGAATTCCCTACGCGATTCATTACGGGACATATGCGGAGAATGAGCCGGGGGTACTCGATGCGTCGGGTAATCCGATTTGGTTTCCGGTGCCTTGTTTGGACCGAGAGTTGGTTCAATAGTAAAGGTCTCGGATTAGAATATCCGGCGCTCGTTTGGCCCACCGTAGAATTGCTCCGAATTTGGAATCGTCTACGGCGAGCGTTGTGATCGAATGCCGTCCGTTGGGGTTTCGTCGCCCATCCGCCGATGATAGTTCACTACTTCGGCAAGCGATCTAGAAACAAAATCCTGATTTTGGGGATCTGGTTACCCTGCGGCGGCTTAGCTTGTCACTTTGAGAAATCGTTCCGCGGTTGAACATTATTAAAACTGTCGCCGTTCGGAACTGAGAGACTAATGTTCTGAAATGGAAACGCCTCGGATTTCTTACCGAGGCGCTACCTAAATTTTTTAGTCTTCGGTGCAAGGTTAGCGTTTCGAAATAGGGTTAACGGTGTGATTCCGAGAACATTTTCCCAGGCTTCACTTGCGGCACGCTGCCGCAGTCGTAACGTGAATAGAGTTTGCCCTGGACTTTCTCAATCCAATAGCACCCGCTATAACTTTTTGAATAACGTGGAAGAGTAAGTTGCAAGCTTATGAATTTTCCGGCTCCGCTTTCTATGTAAGTTGTTAAAAAGCTAAATTCATTTACCGAGCCGTCTTCTAAATTTTTAAAAAACACTCCGAATTTAGGCTTGATCCAAGAACCATCGCTTACTTTAGAAAATTGCATTGAAGTTACTTTGACCAAGAAAGGAACTGAATTATGTGAAATCAGTGATCCCTCCGAAAAATTCACCACAGAGCCATCCCTCTGTTTTTCCATAGTAGAGATGATGGAATCAGCCTCTGCTTCGCTGAATTCACAAGTGATGCCACTTTTCGCGTCATTGGTATTACAGTTAATGTCGTTAGCATGAGCAGAATGTACTGCGAGTGATGCCAATGCCAAAAATGAGGAGATGAGAATTTTCATAAGTTTCCCGTCGATGTATTCGATTTTTATTAACTACACCGATATGCCAAACTCATGCCCAAGTGTAATATCCGCCCATTCGCTCTCTGGAACTGCAAGGCGTAAAAGGATTGCTCACTTGACCAAATCTTTTAACTTTAAAATTGTTTGTGTTTCTTTTTCTGACACGTTCAGAACAAATCTCGGGATTACGATTAGTTTCAAGATCCAAAAGTACATCGTAAATTGTAATGAGCGTTGCGGTATACCCAAGAGGAATCGGCAAACTACGGTCGCTGGCATCCCGGCACTCCTTGCGTTTGATCACCTCCGGGAGCTGAGTCGCGCATCGTGCGCGCCTCTCCGCACGAAACAACTCCGCTGGCTCCCGCGACCATTCCCGCCGTTGGTTTGAGTCCCTCTGGGCCCGCCGAAATCCAACTCTTCGAAACGCTCCTCCGAAGGCGCCCATCGCGTCTCACGAACTTTCACTTCTCTAAAAATATCCCCTACGAATGCGTGCCCGTGCGAAGCGCAGGATGCGCGAAGCCGGGTCGGGAGGCCACGATGGCCTGCATTCGTAGGGGATATTTTTTAAAGAAGTGAAAGCGAGAGAAAGGTGGTGGGCCCAGAGGGACTCGAACCCCCGACCTATCCGTTATGAGCGGACAGCTCTAACCAGCTGAGCTATGGGCCCCCCGACTAGTCCCAAGCTAGCAAAGACATCGATCGGGTGTCATCCCGTTTTTACGGATTCGCGAAAGGCTGGGAGTCGGTTAATGGCATGATCAGAAGGCCGAGGAGGACCGCAGCAAAGGTCCAAACCAGCGTTCGGCGCGTGAAGAGCTTCGATTTAGGCCTTTTCGGTTTCTCGAATCTTTTGCACTCCGAGTCGAGCACGAAAGGGACATGGATGCAGTCGTACGCACTTTGGTTGACGAGATCGATTGACGACTGAGTATCGAGGGTTATGGAGGTCTTCTTTCAAGAGGTCGCCCGCAAGTTCTGCGGTATCTGCGAACTCGATCGAGACGTCAGGGTTTAATCGGTGGATCACCCTTTTTAAAAGCGGATAAATCGTAAAGTCATCGTCGACGAGGAGAATTCGTTTTTCACAGTTCATAAATGGGCTCTCCGGCGACGGTCCACGTTTTTGCCATTCTGCTGAGATTAAAATGACGCCTAGATGTGACGTAAAGTTGCCGGGCTTGTGACGTTTTCGTCACAAATCGCAGCTGAATTTTTTAGGTTTTCTGAATCAAACCGATAAGTACTTCGTGAAAACAAAGCAGAAGATTCTCCAAATCGAAGATCAACTCGAATCACAAATTTTAGCCCGTAGAATCCTGTCCCCAGATTACGACCTCGAATGCGTCGGCTTGCTGGGCGAAGCGCGAAGTAAGTTAGAAAAAGAGTCTTTCGATCTGATTTTACTCGACGCAAATTTACCGGACGGCGATGGATTCACTTTTCTTGCCGAAATGAGAAGAGATCCGAGATTTACAGCACTAACCGTCTTTTTTCTCACAGGACGGGCGGATGTGAATGACCGGGTTGCCGCGTTTTCAATGGGTGCGGCAGATTACATCGTAAAACCTTTCGAGCCACGAGAGTTTCGGGCGCGAGTGGATGCGAAATTAAGAAGTAACCAAAAAAAATCAGCCGATCCTGTTCTGTCGTGCGGAACTCTTCGGGTAGATCCTCGCCGCTTTCGGGTGCTTCGCGAGACAAGCTCTGGCGCCGGGGCCGAGATTTCTCTCACCCCGTATGAGTTGAAAATTTTAACCGCATTTATCGAAAACGAGGATGTCGTCTTAACCCGTAACCAGCTTATTGATGTGGCTTGGGGAGAGTCAGTGAATGTCCTCGAAAGAACGGTGGATCGTCACGTCTCGAGTTTACGCCGGAAACTCGGAAACGAATTTGAACGAATCGACCCCATTCATGGCGTGGGCTACCGATTTCAGCGAAGCCCGAAACTGGTGAAGTTAAAAAAATCTGCCTAACTCTGGTTCAGCCGAGTGATCTTACGGCGAGTTTTTAAATCGAATCTTTCACCGCGACGAAGCCATATTTCTCGAACTTCCGACTCGGGCGTGTCTTTGAAGTAAACGACGGTGAAAGAGCTTCCAACTACCCGGAAAGTCTCATCACTTTCAAATTGCACGGCTGTGCTCTCGCTGATCCCGATTGCGATATCTTCCGGATACTGGCGGATGAGGTTTTTTAATCGATCATACCGGGTTCTTTGAACGAAATGCTGATCGATGTGAATACCCGGTCTTAATATTCCAAGCCCGGGCTCGATCTCTGCCACCACCGTTCCATCCGGCATTTTAGTGAGCCTACCATTCATCATCCACTGTGGCGCGGCTGCAGTGCCCGCGCTGGTGCCTGCGTATTTTCCTCCGCGAGCGAGAAAATCTCGGAACGCATGGGAGAATTCAGGATCCTGCGTGAACATTTCTAGAATTCGCGGTTGGCCGCCGCCGGTGAAGTAGGCGACATCCGCCGTTTTCAAATTCGAAAGTAAATTCACTCTCTCCTCTGTCGTGAAAAAATCGATCGGCTTCGGTGATCCGAAGAGCCTTTGGCAAGCGTAAAGTCTCTTCCGATCCGGCATCAACGCTTCTGGGAAGGGCGGAGCTTCCATTACGGCGGCGGGTTCGAATGTGGAAAACTGCTCTCTGAGCAAAGCGACGGCAGGTTTTGGGGAGCTGGTTGCATAGGGAAAAATAAGAATCTTTGCTTGGTTCCCTCCAGCGAATTTCGCGAACGCCTGGATGATTTCTTCAGTGCGAGTTCCCCCGCCAATCAAAAATGCTTCTGGAGTTCCCGCAATGAGGGGATGGGACCAGATGAGTGCCCCGAGTCCTAAAAGAATGGAGAAGGTCCTAAGAAAGTTTAACTGCATCCTTTTCCTTCGGTAAAAACGCGATTTTCATCCATTTTTCCAGTTGGGCTTAATAAAAGAAGGGTGTCTCGGACGACACATTTCGTATCCCGTTTAGACCAGGTATTCTGATTTGAAGGGGTTCCATGCGCATTCGATCCATTTTCACCGTCGTTATTACCATGAGCGTCGCCTTACTCTTTGGGTGCGTGAATGAATCTGCGTCCAAAACAAAATTACTGACCGAAGGCGAAGCGGTTAAACCGCTTACCGTAGCGAACAATGTGGTGCCTACCCCGGATAGCGGCGTCTCAAAAGTCGCGACAGGTTTGCAGCACACTTGCGCCATTCGCGCAGGAAAACTGAGCTGTTGGGGACTGAATAAGCACGGCCAAATCGGAAATGGTGATTCCGGAGTTTTAAACGGCGCCCCGGATCCGCTGACCGGTACGAATTACACCGTGAAAGTTTCGCTCGGTCCGAATGTGATTTTTCCAGATGGAGTCACGGACGTCGCGGTTGGTTACGAACACACTTGCGCCATCCGAAATGAAGAACTCTTCTGCTGGGGCTCGAATGAATTTTCACAACTGGGAATTCCCGCGGGTCCGAATGATCCCAGCGATTTCATCTACTCTCGTCCCGTTTCGATCCTGAGGGGAGCAAAACAGGTAGCCGCCCGCGGACGGATGACCTGCGTGATTGCGAATTCTCAGCTGCTTTGTTTCGGCACGAGGTTAGAATCGGTGAATGGCCAAACCGCCCAAAAACTTTTTTCTAAAACTCCGAAATTAGTGGTGAGTGGAAACGCCCAAGCCGTTTCGATCAGCGTGAACCACGTTTGTGTGAAAGTGAACTCTGGTCTTCGTTGCTTCGGCATGAACACATCGGGCGAGACCGGGACGGTAGACCTGAGCGTTACCTCTGTAGAAGCCCCTCACGAAGTTTTTACCGACGGTGTGGGACTCTTCTCGGTGACCGATGGACGAAGCTGCGCCATGGTGAGCGGCGTGATGAAGTGTTTCGGTGCGAGCCTTGGCGATCGCACGGTCGATTCGGGCAGTAGTGGGGGCTGGAGAGTTGCAAACCCGGTCCCTTACGAGGCTACGTTCTGGAGAAGTGTCGCTCCCGGCCTCCAAATTTCCGCAAGTGGTGCTGTGCTCGCAAGCTCCGGTGACTTGATGTATGGGTCCTACTTTCACTCCGGCGGAATGGTTCAGAAAGTCGCAATCGGCGTCATGAATTTTGATTTTTCCGAAACCGATGCCGGCGGTTGCATGATGTTTCTGAATCACGACGTGAAATGCTGGGGACCCAATCTTTTCGGCCAACTCGGCGTCGGAAATCGTTCGCTCGATGAGCCGACCATTCTCCATGCTCGAGATGTCTTATTCCGGTAGTCACCCTGTCTTTTTCCGGTTAAGTTGCGCTCTTTAGGATAGGAGCGATGAAGTCTGGTGAAATTCCAGCACTGGCCCGCAACGGTAAAGTCCGATCTCCTCCGATCCTTATTTTCTCGGAGGCAGAGTGTTGCGTTTCTTATTATTTTTTTTCACGTTCATTGGAATTTCTAGAGCGAGCGAATCTCGCCTTCCCGAAGTCGTAGCAGATGGCAAAAGGCTCGAAAGCGATTCGAGGTCCGTTTCTAGGTGGGGAAGTGCAGACCTAGAAAGAGAAGCCGGTCGACCCCTGGGTGAATTGCTTCGGGAAGCTTCCGGAGTCGACTTCACGATAGGAACCGCCGGAAATTCTGGAATCCAGATCCGTGGAGCCAGTCATTCCCAAGCCCTCGTTCTCATTGATGGCGTGAAAGCAAATGACCCATCCACTCCGAACCGGGTGTTTGATTGGACGAGGCTCGATGTCTCGACTTTAGAAAAGATCGAGATTTTAAAAGGTCCTCAGGCCGTCTCTTACGGATCGGACGCGATCGGTGGGGTGGTTCTCATTACGACGAAGCGTGGCCGAATCGGGACTTCCGCCAGTTTCGAAGCGGGGAGTGAAACGTTTCTAAGAACACGTGTCACGACCGCCCGTGAAATTTCTTCGGGGCAGTTCGTAAATTTTCAAGCCATGGGCAAAGGTGTTTTCGACGGAGGGCCGAGTGCGCTTTCGGCTCCCACGCGTCCGGCTCTCGGAAAGAACTCCGGCGAAGCCATGATTGGTGGCGAAGTCGATTCGCAGTGGTCTAACCAAATCCATTCGAGAGTTTCCGCGGATTTTCGAATCGCGCGAGAGGAACTCGATCAGGGCGCCTTCGATCCTGATCCGAATATGGT
>JACMQW010000031.1 GCA_014376785.1 Oligoflexia bacterium | reverse complement strand
GTTTGCGTGAGTTTGGGTGTGGGCAGAATTCGTCCAAGATGGAGAAAAAGCTGCGACCACTCGACTCGGAAGGGTTCGGATACGAACCGTTTTACGACTTGCACGAGACACGGCTCGGGTCGAAACCAACGGTAGAGATTCGAAATTAAAATTTTTCTCCAGTGGGATCATGGGAGCCGTTTCAACCGACGTTGCAACCGCTGACTCTGGGGGCGAAGGAGAAGCCAGTGCGGATAATGAGGGGCTGACCTCGATTGTGGTGGCGCAAACCAGTAGACTCATTGCTGCTAATGCGCAGTACTGAAATGGAACAGTTTTCACGATCAGGCCCCCTGTGCTCTATAAAGCAACGCATGTGCCAGAGGTTGAAACTGCCAAACCCAATGAATCTAGGGATTTAAACGCGAGGTGCGCCTAAGAAGTGAGCAATTGACGGTAATTTATACAGGGTGCATCAAAATAATGCCATTATGCGTCACTTTAGACCCCTAAACTCAGGACACTGTGGTGACGCCCATGACGATAAAGGCAAGCCAGAGCACAAAGCCCGAAACGACCGGAATCGCAAAGTTGTCATCCACTTCCATCGGCAAGAGCTCCGCCCCCCCGCCTGCAAAGGCCCCTACCACCGAGAGAAGGACCAAGTGGTCCATTCGGAGCTCGAGAAACTGAGACTGGTTCATCACCTGCAAAAACAGGAAGGCAACCAGCCCGCAAGCCAGCATTCCAGCCGCAGTTCCGATCAAAGATTTCCCATTTGAGAAGCGAATCGACCGATCTCCGTAGAGAATCCCAAAGAGTGAAGCAATCGGATCGCCGACGGCCAGAAAGGCAATCGAGAGGGCAGCAATGGGCTTCGGAAAAATTCCGACCGCGATCAGCGCAGACGCGATGTAATAAGGGGTTCCGCTGAAACGATTCACTTCGCACGAGCGCATGAGCGGTCCCCAAACGCGCATGAAGATTTCATTGATTGCCGGGATGCGAAGTCGAGCACCTTCCGCGGCAAGCGTGAAAGCGAGAAATCCGCCCAAGACGAGCACTCCCTGAGAACGCGTGAGCCCGGCCATGTAGACGGCAACGATGAAAAGCCCCATCAGGGTATGCCAAGCCTTACGCGCCAGATGTAAGTCCGAACGCACATGGAGCGACATCATTCGGGATACGACGCTGCTGGGTGAACTGCCATTACGATCACGCATTTGATCTCCTCAGTATGACGCAAAATGTCGTTTGTCTTCCTATTTTGCCGGTGGATGCGCGTTAGGGAAAGTGTATTTTTATGCGCAGCGCAGCACAACAGTTTTCACTTATTCTCTAAAGTGGAAGCTAAACTAAAGATTTTCTTCGAATTTATTCCGTTCCTCCGTCATTCTAAGATTTGAGGAACTCATCTCCATGGATGGACAAACGTCTCTCGTTAGCGAGACTCGAAAGCCACAACGTCGTGTCAAACAAATCTGGGCCATCGGTGGCGGCAAAGGAGGCGTGGGAAAAAGCCTACTCTCCTCCAGCCTCGCTATTTCCCTCTCGCGAACTGGCCATAAGGTCCTCGCGGTGGATTTGGATCTCGGCGGTGCAAATTTGCACACCACCCTCGGCGTGGAACTCCCCAGACAGACATTGAACGATTTTTTTTCGGAGCGCGTGAGTCAGATCTCCGCTTGCATCTCTCCGACGAGCATACCCAATTTGGAATTCATCAGTGGTGCTCAAGATTCAGTCAGCATCGCAAACGTTCCTGAGACTCAGAAGACACGATTTATGAACGCGATCCGGGATGTCGATGCGGATTACGT
Organism: Oligoflexia bacterium; assembly: GCA_014376785.1. GTDB lineage: Bacteria > Bdellovibrionota > UBA1018 > UBA1018 > UBA1018 > JACMQW01. Next base: position 34,090 of record JACMQW010000031.1, on the reverse strand, counting down.
GGTGTTTGATCTCGGAGCAGGAACCTCTGCCCACACGCTCGATTTTTTTCTCGCCGCGGACATCAACATCGTAACTCTGCTTCCTGAACCGACTTCGATCGAGAACGGCTACCGATTTCTGAAGAGTGCTTACTTTCGTCGACTTTGGCTCAGCCCAAAACTTCATGATGCGCGCAAATGGATCGAAATAGCGATGGATGCGAAAAACAATGAAGGCATCCGCTCACCCTCGGATTTATTTCGGGTCGCAACGCGCGAGAGTCCGGAACTCGCGGCCGCATTGAAAAGTGAAATCGAACGTTTCCGACCCAAACTGATTCTGAATCAAGTGCGGACCCACTCCGATATTGAAATCGGTTTTTCGGTTAAAACGGTGTGCAAAAAATACTTCGGTATCGAACTCGATTACCTCGGATATCTCGACTACGACAGCGCCGTCTGGCAAGCCATCCGGCGGAAGCGCCCGGTGATGCTCGAATTCCCCAATTCAAAACTCGTCACCAGCATCGATCGGCTGGTGGATTACCTCTTAAAAAAGCACGCGGACCAACGTAGCAGCATTTTATGATTTTTCAGAACGATGCGAATTATTACGAAATTCTCGAGATTCGTCCGGACTCCTCCGCACAGGACATTCGAAATGCGTACCTCCGGCTGAAGGCCTCCTACCGGAAAGACAATCCCGCGCTTTACTCTGTGCTAGATCCGTCCGAAACCGACGACATGCTCGCTAAGATTGAAGAGGCCTTCCAAATTCTTTCTGATCCGGACGGTCGGAAAGAATACGATGACCGCGCCGGCCACGTCGAAAATATTGATCGCAAAATTTTTTCGATTAGCAGCGAAGCACCTATGGAAGAGTCTGGCGAGGACGATCTTTTTTCCGTTCCGTCGACGGATTTTGAAGGCATGACGGCACGAGGAGAAAACGCCACGGTCGGCCGCCACGGTTTCAGCCTGCCCACCCATACCGCTCCTGCGGCTGAAGAAAATCCCTTTTTCAATCACCTTCCGAAATCCAGGCCCGAACCTGCGATGCCCTCTCCGGCTTCTCGAAACGAATCGAATTTTGTCGATCATCGACAAACGTTCGGAAGGCGCGATACGGACCGAGGCCCCGGAGCCCAAACCGCCACCTCTGGAGATTTGGTCCTCACCGAAATCGCAAACGAAACAGAGTGGCGTGGAGCGACCCTACGCCGAATCCGTGAACTCAGGCGATACTCTCTCGACGACATTGCCCAGATCACGAAGATTTCGAAAACCTACCTCCATGCAATCGAAGAGGAAGCGTTCGGGAAATTGCCTGCGCCCGTTTTTGTTCGCGGCTTTTTACTCCAATTCGCTCGGGCAATGAAAATTCCAGCCGAACCCGTTGCGGTTGCCTACATGCAACGTTTTCAAAACCGCGCGGGAGGTTAATTTGACCGCGCTTTGGACATGGGTGGTTTCGGAATCGGGTCTTTCCGCACGCGCAGACAAAGCCATCGCGGACGCACTGGATGCAGAAGAAGGAGAATGGGATGGGGAATCGCGTCCGGTCACCCGCAGCCAGCTCCAAAAACTCATTGAAAAAGGAAACGTCCTCGCCAATGGACTCCCGCTCGCTCGCGCGGGGAAATTAGCGCTCGGGTCTTCTATCCAAATCAGACTTCCCGACTCAGAGCCGCTTGAGCTCATTCCTGAAAACATCCCGCTCGATATTCTTTACGAGGATTCCTCGATCATCGTCGTGAACAAACAGCCAGGCCTTACCGTCCATCCTTCGTCTACCCAAAGAACCGGCACGCTCGTCCATGCTCTGCTTTTTCACGTCCGAGATTTATCCGGTATCGGTGGAAAACTCAGACCGGGAATTGTGCACCGAATAGACAAGGACACTTCCGGCGCCCTCGTCATCACTAAAAATGATGAAGCTCACCTGGCGCTAGCGAGTGTGTTTGCAAAACACGAGATCGAAAGGTCTTACTCCGCGCTCGTCTATGGGGCACCCGCGTGGGGCGATTCAGATTACCGGTGTGAAACCCTCATCGGGCGAAATCCTCAGGACCGGATTCGAATGACGACCGCAGTAAAAACGGGCAAGCGGGCACTCACTCGATTTCGGTGCTTGGAACGTTATGGTCACTTGGACCGCGCTCCTTTTGCGTCGCTCATCGAGGCGAAACTGGAAACCGGAAGAACCCACCAGGTCCGTGTGCATCTGACGGGTCTGAACCATTCGTTGCTCGGAGATCCGTTGTATGGAACGCCGACGGCAAATCAGCCGAAGTGGAAGAATTTGCCGACTTCCGTGCAAGAGTGTGTGGAAGCACTCCCCGGGCAAGCTCTCCACGCACGGGTTCTGGGATTCAAGCATCCGGTGACTGGCGAGGCATTGAGATTTGAAGCCGCCTATCCTCCCGTCTACCAGCAACTCCTCGACAGGCTCCGGGAACACGCTTAAACTAAGCCATGTTTCAGAGTTCCCTTCTTTCGAAAATTCCAGAAATAAACCATGGATTCGGTACGAAGCTCGACCCTGTGCCGAACCAATTTTTGAAAGTCTGGGTGGATGGTAGACCGACCTGGAATCAAGTCCATGGCGTCGGAATCGCAAATGTTGTCCGAAAGAGCCAGCTCTGCGGGGACGTCGATGCCCTTACCACCAAAACCACCAACCCGATTGCGGTGGTAACCGCTGACTGCGTCCCGATCCTTTTTGCTCGAAAAGACGGAGCAATGGTCGCGGCGGTTCACGCGGGATGGCGGGGAACGAAAGCAAAGATCGTCGAAAAACTTGCGGAAAACCTCACCGCTCAAGGCGAAAATTTAAAAGATTGGGTGGCCGCGATTGGTCCTTCCATCGGCAAGTGCTGCTACGAAGTCAGCGAAGCCCTCATTGAAGATTTTATCAAAACTTTCCCAGAAATTGAGCCGGATCTCATTTCTCCGGCTTTCCGAAAGCTCGACCTTGCGGCCGTAAATGCCCATGAACTTCATCGGCTGGGATTCGGAGCCGTCGACATGCTCGACATTTGCACCTACTGCACGATCGATCCGAAAAAAGGCGCCGTACTTCACTCTTATCGTCGAGAAGGTTCTGGAACCCGGCAATGGTCGATGATCGCGCATAAACAAATTTTCTAAGTATTAACCTCCCCGCACTTCTAGACCGTTTCTTTTTTCGAAACAACTGCATCCAAAATGATTCTGTTTACCCAGAAAACTCTGGGGCATGTTCCTTTCATGCAAACAAAACTGAAGGGAATAAAAATGAATCGAAAAATGAGTCCAGTAGTAAAAAATCGAAAAATTTTAGGCGGCGTGCTCGCAAGCGTTGTACTCATCGGAAGCAGCGGGGTCTCAGCAGCTCAGTCGGAAGGCGGCATCCCCGCGTCCGAAACATTCGAAAATGCATCGGGTAAGCAAGCATTCAAAACTCTAGAAAGCGCATCTCGGGAATTTGAGGTCTCATTTGTAAAAGTTTCCCAAACCTGCAAAATTGATCACGCGTCTTTTGAAGCGGTGGAAGTTCCATTCGAGCGCATGCCAGCAGCCATTCAACAAATCCACCTCGAGGTCTAATTTCTCCAATGATTAACCCTCTCAACTATAAAAGGGTGGAACTGTCGGCGGAGGACATCGCTGTTCTCCGCCGACAAGTGCTCCAGGGTCCGGAAACCAGGAGCTTCGATGAGGACCCCCACTTCGGCGCGCAAATCTCCGCGCTCGGAATATTTCAAGAAGTGGGAACGCTCAACGACCAACTCGCCGATTACCTTTACGATTCCAAAACGAAAGAAAGGGTTAATCGAAAATCGATTCGAGCTGAAATGATCGAGTATCATGGACACACCGGGGTTCGAATTTGGTCGGAAGCCTGCGCTCACCTAGACCTTCGGCTTCGCGGAGCTAGGGAACTGCTTCATCCTAAGCTTTCTTTCTCGCGAGACGGGTCTCTCTCAGAACTCGTCTTTTTTCCGGAGTCCATCGCGAAAATAGCGAAACTTGCTGGTGCAGAACTCGTCATTGTCCGCGAATGGGCTTTGAATACGGTGTTTGGCGGGTTTGATCGAACCAAACGTTATTATGAGGCGAATCCTTGGGAACTCATCCAGAACGATTCCCTTCGGTACACGAAACTTATCGAGACGCGGAAAATCGCCTTTCTCGGCACTCATGACTTCGTCGCGCACATCGCAGGATTAAATTCTGAATCACTCACTAGGCTCCAAGTCCTTGCCCGGAGCGTTCATTCTCGACTGAATGCCTACTTCAGCAACATCCAACAACCGCCGATTTATTCGCTCGTCCTACCCTATGCAGCCGGACTGCTCTTGGATGATCTTGCTCAGCCCGGAAATTATGAGGCATCTGCCAGGCAGGAAGTCCTAGAAATCGTTCTGAATGCGATCGACTTGAAATTAACCGATCCCCGCCAGTCTCGCTTCTTAACCAAGTTTCCGAATGCGTATGAGAAGCTCATTCTTCTCGCAAGAGAGAGTACCGCTGTAAACATCAAGCCAAGGGCAGCATCTCTCTGCGCGGAACTCGTACAAGAATTGAAACTCCTTTCTACTCCCCTTTCGGCTTAAGCGGAACAAGTCTAAGCGCCGAAAATATTTTTAAAGAAACAATAATGATGCCACTATTTCGATTATGGAAATGTTTGAAATTCGGTATTTTTTAGCGGTTGCTCGCTTCGAAAACATTCACCGTGCGTCCGAAAAGCTAAACGCATCCCCCGCCTCATTGAGCAAGGCGATCAGCCGACTTGAATCAGAATTGGAAACCAAGCTTTTTTCGAGAGAAGGGCGAAACATTCGCCTGACTGTCCAAGGGAGAGCCCTCCAAAAGCGAGCCGCCGAAATTGTCCGATTAGAAGAGGATACGCGGCTAGAAATAGGCGGCGGTACAAGCGTACTCCGGGTGGTGATGGCCGGCGCGGAAGTTCTTCTTTCTAAAACGGGAATGGCGGTTTCTCAGATCATCAAAAAGAAATACCCGGGGGCTCAATTCGAATTCCACGCTGTCGGCGACGAAGAAGCCGTGGGACAGGTGAAACGAGGTGAAGCTCATCTTGCTCTCACAACGGCTGAAGTTTCCCACTACGGAGGGATCGTTTCAAAAGTGATGTCAGAAACTGAATTCCAGACCGTCGTCGGTGCGGGTCACCCCCTCTACCCTGCCGCGAAGGCTCGAAAAATCGTTCCGGTAGAAACCGTCTTAAAATATGGATTCGTAAGCCCATGCCATCCACTACTCGGGAAGGTCGGGCCTCATCAGTCGCTCGATGGTTGGCGGGACGATCGATTCCCTAGAAAAATCGAATACCTCACCTCAAGCCTTCGATTAATGGAAGAGTTCGTTACCACTGGAAAAGCGATCGCCTACCTGCCGGATACGCTCTGTGAGAACACATCCCTCATCGCGTTAAAGGTTTCTGGATGTCCTTACACTTGTCTCCAAAAGGTAAAACTCGTCGCAAAAAATCCGCACGAGCTGACTTGGTTAAGCCAGTTATTTTAGTAAGCGAACCGCTACCGCAAACGCACCTCTTCGAATAACGTGACGCCCACCAGGGGACTCATCTCAAATTTCTTTACTCGATCACTGACTGCGTAAGTCGACACGTAATGAAAAAGCGGAACCACGACAACGTCATCCTCTAAAATAATTTTTTGGGCAGCGATGATTTTCGCCTCCCTTTCTTTTGATGGCATCATCCCGACGATTTCCTCTACTAAGCGGTCGTACTTCGCGTTTGAGTAATGGGAAAAACTGTACGGGTCTTTCGTCGTGAAGGGTAAAAGGAAATGTGTGGGATCGCGGAGGGGCGTCGACCATCCAAACCGATAAACCATTTCGGGATCGGCATAAATCGAATGCACGAAAGGCTTCCAATCCGAACCCTTCAGCCTCACCTTCACTCCGAGGTGATCTTTCAAATCCGCTTGGACTTTTTCCATCACCAGCGAATTTCTGGCGCCCGCATCATAGCCAATCGTGATCTCTCCGAGTTTCGAAAAAATCACACCTTTCGCCTGAGCGGAAGGAGCATAGGGAAAAAAGCCCTCCACCCCTTCCGGCACCCATGAGCTCGCCGGTTTTTCGCCCGTCCCCAGCGCTCGCACGATTTCTTCTCGGTTCAGTCCATTCACAAACGCCCGCCGATTCTCGACTCGATTGAAGGGCTTTTTACCTAGATTAAAGCCTAAGAAATAGGTCGCTAAAAAGGGAACGGTTCGCACCCATCCTTTCTTTGAGAGCCTTGCCTGATCGAGAGCTGGAACTCGAGTGAGCACATCGAGTGAACCTTCCTCGAAAAGATTAGTGGCGGTTGAGTCGTCACTCACGATTCGAATTCTGACCTCGGAGGGAGCGGATGGTGAAATTGGGCGATTTGCTTCCAATAGAATTTCGAGATCAGGAGTAGCCGAACGAATGCGGTAGCTCCCATTCGTCGGAACTTTTTTTCCGCGCAGTGGATCCCATCTCCCACCATTCGCATGCAGAATGTCCGAACGAAGGGGGTACGCGAGGGGCAGCGCCAAGACTTCAGCGAAAAAAGAGATCGGTTTCACGAGATGAAATTTTATCGTTCGCCCGGAAATTTCGATTCCCCGCACGCGTGCAGTAACCCCCTTGGAAAAATCATCCGCTCCATCAATCCATTTTAGGAGGCCCGCAAATTTCGATCCGCTCCCTGGTTTCAACGCCCGCTCGATCCCAATTCGAAATTGTTCAGCTTCGACCGCTAACCCATCGCTCCAGACCAGCCCCGGCTTTAAGACATACTCGTAGGTTTTAAGATCAGACGAAATTTTCACGCTCTCCGCTGCACGCAAACCGAGATGCCCGGATTGATCAAACGCAGTTAGTCCGTCCATGAGATTCGCAAGGAGTCGAACAGCAATGCCATCTTCGGCTTGGGTCGGATCCAGCGAAACCGGTTCCGCGCTGATGTGCAACGTGAGTCGATGAGGGTGAGACTGCGCCTCCAGGGTGGAAGCGGATGGAGCACGGTGACATGCCGTCACGATGATGAAGAGCAGGAGGGCGCTCGCGCAGGCAAGGAAGCGATGAATCATAATACGACGATATCTCTTCAGACGGTTGAAAGAAATGCTCCGCTGAGTGCATGATGGGAGCATGAATGAAAAAAATGGCCAAGTTCGACTCGCGCTCATTCCCTTGCTCTCTGCGGTCGGTTCAGCCGCCGCCATTTACCTCTCAAAACATTATTACGACCTTCGGGCCGGCACCGGTGGATTCGGGTCCATCTGCAATATCAGTTCGACCTTAAACTGCGACGCCGTAACCTCTTCGAAATTTGCAGAACTTTACCGAGGACTCCCCCTCGCTAGTTTTGTTGCCGGTTGGTTTTTCGCGCTTTTGATCATCGGACTCCTCGCACGCGTGAAGGACTGGCGCCGGGAAGCGATCCTCACCGGGACGATCATGAGCGGATTTGCCTCGCTTTATTCGATCGGCCTTCTGATTGTGATGAGTTTCGTTCTGCATAAGTTTTGCCTTTTCTGTCTGGTAATCGACGCCGTGAACTTCACGCTTTTTGGGCTTTTCTTCACTTTACTGAACCGACCTTGGTTCTCCGGCGCTCGGTCCGGGAAACTTCAGTCACATGGATTGCTGATCGCGGCCTGCGTGTTTGTCATGGTAGTCATCCTTCGCCCTGCGGGAGAAAATGAACGCCATGAACCCACTTCGGATGAGATCGAGACTTTGGTTTCCGAAATTCTCGCAACACCCACGGTGAAAGTGAACGCACCGGCCACCGCCCCGACGCTCGGATCTGAGGCGGCACCCGTCACGATCTATGAATTTTCTGATTTCCAGTGCCCCCACTGTAAACTTGGGGCGCTCATGATGCACCAACTGCTCAGTCGGCACGAAGGCGGCATTCGAGTTGTGTTCATGCCGTTTCCCCTAGACTCCGCATGCAATCGCCTCATTCCGAATCCGATGCATCCTTACGCTTGTGAACTTGCACGCACTGCTTTCTGCGGCAGTGCCGAAGGAAAATTCGTGGGTGTTTACGAAAAGATCTTCGAGGAGCAGGATAACTTAAATAAGAATTCCGCGAAAGACATCGCTCTCGCGAATGGCATGACGGAGACGGGATGGAAATCCTGCGTGAATGCGGATGCGACGAAAAAAGCATTAGACCAATCTATCGAAGAAGGAATTGCGCAAAAAGTCGAGGGAACTCCGACTTATTTCGTGAATGGGAAGAAAGTTGCTAACCCCATTCCGATGGAAGCTTGGGAACTTTTGTTGACGCGCATTTCGAAGCAGTAAAAGAAGATCGAACCATGTCGTCTCCATTCGAACTCATCGATAGCCACTGTCACCTGAATTACGATTATGACGGAAAGTCTGCAGGAGAACTCGTGTCAGAGGCGGGAGCGGCGGGCGTCTCGGCGTTGGTCGCGATCTCCGTAGAAATCGAGTCTCATGGAGAGGTGGTCGCGATTTCAGAAAAATTCGCGAACGTTTTCCACACCGTAGGCCTTCATCCGCACGAGGGAATGCATTGGAAAGCATCCGATGCGGACTACATCCGCCAGGCTGCACGGCATCCGAAATGTCGCGGCATCGGTGAACTCGGGCTCGACTATCATTATGAAAGCTCTCCAAGACACCAGCAGCTCGCGGCCCTGCGCGCCCAACTAGATTTAGCCATCGAGCTCGAGCAACCCATCGTCGTTCATTCGCGAGAAGCCGAGGATGACCTCCTTCCCGAACTCACCCGCTATGCTCAGAGTGTGAAAGCCGGAAATCCAGTCGGAGTCATTCACTGCTTCACGGGCACCAAAGCTTTCGGGCAGGCTTGCTTGGATCTCGGATTTTACATTTCTTTCTCAGGCATCCTCACTTTCAAGAACGCGGAAGACCTTCGCGATGCCGCAAGGGCTTATCCCCTCGAGCGAATTTTAGTGGAAACCGACTCGCCTTTTCTCGCGCCCATCCCTTACCGCGGAAAAAAAGGCGAACCTCGGATGGTTTTTGAAACCGCTAAAAAACTCGCGGAAGTAAAAGGACTCAGTTTCGAGGAAGTGGCGAAGGTGACGACTGCGAATTCGAAACGCCTGTTTCGGCTTCCTTAACTTTGGTCTGATAAAACTGAAGGACTCGCTCTTCGTCGCATGCGGAAGGGTCGGACGCTTCCGTGAAAAGCGCGTTATCTTGCGCCCGATTCTGGGTGATTTTAATTTTTCCGCGAAGTTCGTTGACCGCCGAATTAACTCGGGAATCCTGTGAAACCGGAATGTGCAGGTCGAATATCGGATCCTTTGAAAGGGCAGGAGTCTGGGTCGCCAACAGGGAGTAAGCCGCAAATTTCCGGGGATCATCCAGAGTCTGGGATTGTAACGCCTGATAAAAGGACTGGAGTGGATCCCGGTATTCACGCGACTGCGCGGCTTCTAGCAGCCAGTCCGTTCGCACTGCTTCGGGAACTCCTTGATCCCTAAGCAGTCGATATTTCAGGAGTGGCCAAAAGGCATTCGAAGGATCCAACTCAGACATTTTTTCGACTCGGCTAAAATCTGACGGATCGATCGAAGTCTGGGGTCCCGCAACGTTTGGGGTGGCGAAACCCACGACACCCAACCGGGCCAGGAGAGAAATCTCCCGCGCGGACTCGGAGCGAAGTTCGCGGTCCGCGTCTCTCACTTTCTCTCCTCCCGACTGAAGCAGCATCCGGAATAGCGCAACGTCCTCTGAGTTCCCGGCTGGATCGAGCGCATTCATGAGCGACTCCGCCGCGCCTGGCTGCTCCGATTCCTGATTTGCGGTCCAAATGAGGTCGCAAATCGAGTCCCCAGGGTAAGGAGACTCTCCGCGTGAGCGAAGTCTACCACTGCGCTCATTTCTCAGGAAAGCACTAGACGCGGAAGACGGGTTAACGCGTGGACTCGGAAATTCGGTCTTGGACGCCTCTGACAACAACAGAGATCGCGGTCCCGTTCTTCGCTTTGTGAGCGACGGTGAAGATCTGATTTTTTCGAAGCTTGCCTGGGGAACCCGATTTGCTCGATAGACGAAAACAAACGAAACAAGAATGATCAGCGTGGCGAGTGCGACCGCTGTCTCTCTCTGCATCCCCTACTCCCTCACTGAACTCGGATTAGATTTGAGAGGGCTGATTCCTTGCCCATTCCGGTTTAAAGAAGAATCGCTCATACATCTTATTCATTTGGGTCCATTCGCCCGGTGCTTGATCTGCTTCGATAAATCGCGAAATCGCGTTCACTTTCGAATCCAAGTCATCCACGTAGTGAACGATCAACGCCTCCAGGCATTTCGGACGCTTCGGCGATCCGTATTCTAAAAGTCCATGATGAGAGAGGACAACATGCTTTGCGAGAAGTCGCTTTTCGGTCGGAAACTTACCCGGGATGCGGCCTGGCACGGATTCGAGCTCGGCGATTTTCCGATCGATGAGTTCAGTTCCCATGACGAGGTGACCGATGAGTTTTCCTTCGGTCGTGTAGTCCGTGGTCCGATCAAAACTGAGTTCCCAAATTTTACCGATGTCGTGAAAAAATCCGCCGAATAGCAGCAGATCGCGATCAACAATGTGGCCGTAATGCTTCGCTAATCCGTCGAGGATCTTCGATATGGAAATCACGTGCTCGAGTAAACCACCCTTATACGCGTGGTGGACGGATTTCGCGGCCGGTGCCCTTTTTACTTTATCTGTGATTTCCGGATCATCCCGGAGGGTCGCTTCGCAAAGGGCCTTGTAATAAGGATCTGACATGCTCGCGACGAAACCGAGGAGCTCAGAGTACAACGACTCCACATCGAGGGTTCCTTCGGTAACGAAATCCTTCACTTCGACTTCGTCTTCCCGGAGGGGTTGCACGCGATTCATGACCAACTGTTTTCGTCCCTGGTAGGTTTGAACTTTCCCTTCGACATGAATGAAATTATCGCGAACCACGGCACCAATATAACGCGGAACGTCTTCCCAAATTCGGGCTTCAATTTCGCCGGTCCGGTCCATGAGAATAACGTTCATAAAAGATTTTCCGTTTTTATCCGCTCCCACGGCGGAAAACTTCACCAAGAAAGGGGAAGAAACGGTTTCTTTATCTTTCAAATCCCGAATGAACTGCGATTTAGTCACAAACATGGGTTCAAACTATCACGAAAATGATCCGGAAAGCGCGACTATCGATGGCCGTTCCTTCGGAACATCGCTTTCTTGGAACGTCCGCCTGATATAGATTTTTATGGAAGGACCTCTCCCATGACCCCTAGCGTGACTTTCGCCCTGAGTACTTTTATTTTCGAATTTCGTGGCCGCGACGCGCGAGACCTCCTCCACCGCATCGCCACTCTGGATGTTCGGAACATGGACCCAGGTGACTTCAAACCCGGCTTTTTGCTTTCCGCGCAGGGGAAAATTCGGGCGTCGTTTCGACTCGCCTGTGTATCGGAAGACTCCTTTTGGATCGAAATCGACGGAGGTTCGGAATCCAAATGGAGAGACGAATTTGTACGCGTACTCGACGAAATGACGTTTTCAGAAAAAGTAGAGCTGAACGCGAAATCGGATTTGAAGAATGTATGGATTTTCGGTTTGGACATCGTTCCCGAAAACCACTTCGTCGAGCGAGAAAACGTGCTACTCTTCTCCGGTGAAAAGTCCTCTTACGGCAAACCCTGGTTAAGTGCGTGGGGAACAGATGTCGACTTAGAAAAATTTATCCGAACTTCTCACGCTGAAAACTCACTGCCCGAAGAGCTCGAAAGAGATCGCATTCTGAACCTGACGCCTAAAGTGAACTGTGAATTATTATTCGACTCCAATCCCTTGGAAATTGGAATGAGGAAGGGAATTGCCGACAACAAAGGCTGCTACCCCGGGCAAGAAGTCATCGAGAAAATCATCTCTCTTGGATCACCCGCGAAGAGGCTCACCCTTTTGTACGGAGAAAAAGGTGCGATTCCCGAACCCGGAGCGAAAGTTCTTTCCCCGGAGGGAATCGAGGTCGGAGTGCTCTCGAGCGTCATCTCATCACCGAACGGAGGCTTCTCCGCGCTGACACTGTTGAGAAAGAATGTCCTTCAAGTGGGCAAAGAGTTGAAGATCGATCAATCTAATCAACCGCAGCTGAATGCTTTGATCGAGAGGATCGCCGATTATGAATGAGCTCCGAGGGTTTCGAATCACGAGGAACTTTTTTTTAACTATTTCGCTTCTCACCACGATCTGCGTCGCTAGCCCGCTCGATGCTCGAGCAGGTGCGGGAGATGCGCTCGGACTTTCACCATTTTGGAACTGGAAAGAGATTAAAACCGAACATTTCCACCTCGTCTTCCCAGCAGAAATCACCGCCCAAGCCGAAACGGTTGCCCGACTCTACGAAGAAGCAAATAGCGCCATGAAGGCCGACATGCGTTGGGAACCCAGAACGCGAGTGAACGTTCTCCTGATCGATAACACGGACGCAGCGAATGGACTCACTACGCCGATTTCACGATTCGGAATGCTCCTTTATCTGACGCCTCCCGATCCCTACTTCAGTACGGATTATTACGAAGACTGGTTGAAGCTTTTGGTATTCCACGAGTACACCCACTTTTTAAATATGGACGCAACACGGGGATTTTACTCCGCTGCCCGCTACATCTTCGGGGACGTGTTGCTCCCGAACTCGACTTGGCCATCTTGGATGTTAGAGGGTTACGCAGTTTACAATGAGACGAAGTTCACGCGCGGAGGGCGCGGAAGATCTCCGTTTTGGGAAGGATTGCTTCGCACGATTGTGGAAGAAAAAGCACTGGGTCGCCCCGATTATCTGTCGCTGGATGAAATAAATGGCAAGCGACCGCGGTTTCCTGCGGGAGAAGTGGCTTACCTTTTTGGGTATTCACTGATGAACACGGCGGAACGAACCAAGCCAGGTGCTCTCTCCGACATGACCGAGCGCGGGAGCGAACGCGTTCCTTACTTCATTAATGGGAATGTGGAGAAAGCGACGGGAAAAGATTGGTATGCTCTGTGGGATGACTGGGTCGCCGGGACGAATCTGAAAATGGAGTCGCAGCTCGCGAAGATTCGATCTCAGCCCATTTCGAAAATAGAACCGTTCGATGGCACTCACGATGACTCGTATGGGATGGCTTTTTCTCCAGACGGAAATTTCGTCGCTTACTCGACGGTTTCTGAAGATGAATGGCAAACGCTGAGGTTCCGCGCATGGAAAAGCGGGTCGGAACCGACAACGATCGAAGATAAGTTCTCCGGATCCGGCATCTCGTTCACCCCGGATGGGCAGAGAGTGTTGTATTCTTCTTTGCACACGCCCATGGCGCACTACACTTTCTATAGCGATCTCCGAGTGTTCGAACCGAGATCTGGAAACACCTATTGGCTCACGAGTGGGGCTCGGGCCCGCGATCCCGATGTTTCACGAGACGGAAAGTGGATCGTCTACACCGAAGCCTCGGGATCGGCGACGAATCTCGCTCTCTCGAAAATTACCGAGCGCCGCGGACGGATACAGCTTGAAGAGCGAAGAAAACTTTTCAATGTCCCAACATTCGAAAGGGTCGCCAATCCAAAATTCACTCCGAATGGTAAAGGAATTGTATTTTCGTGGAAAAAAAGAGGCCAAGTAAGCGACGGTCTCTACTACTACAACATTGAAAAAAACACCCTCTCCGTTCTCATGGGTGATGCCTACCGGAATCGTTTCCCGACGTTCGATAGACGCGGAACTCTCTACTTCGTTTCGGATCGATCGGGAGTGGATAACGTTTACCGCTACGAAAAATCTGGCAAGGCAACCCTCATCACGAACACGACGGGAGCCATTGCATTGCCGACTTTCCGAGGAGATGAACTCTTTGGTTCGGTATTGAAGAAAGAAGGCTTCTCACTCGCCAAAATTGAATCCTTCCCGAACGGAATCGATCCCGAACGAGTGCGTGTCGCGGTAGGCGAAGACGCTCCTGCTTTTTCACCCGATGAAAAAGAAAAAACCGAAGCAGACGCCTTACCCATCGAAGTGAAAAACTACTCCATCCTCCCCACACTTTGGCCGAGACAGTGGGCTCCGTTCTTTCTCTCTGATTCGAACACGACTTATTTGGGTGCCCAGGTGTTTGGCTATGACAACACACTCAGGCATCAGTATTTCGCCCTAGGTGCTTTCGACTCGACAGCGAAAACAACCGATTATTCCGTCCAATACGAAAATCGGAGCTTCGGACCGACGCTTGCCCTCTACGCCTCGAACCTGACGAAAGACGTGATCAGCGCAAAGAATTCCGCCGGTGGTCGTGCCTTTTTTACCCGAGACCGCGAAATCGGAGGAACCCTCAGTTTTCCTTTTCAAGGCACGACCGACGTTTTTACGCCGACCTTGGGATATAAGATTGAGCAGGCTGCTTATTACGACATGCCGGGTGGATCTTCGCGACTCCTCGGAAGGGATCGACGCATTCCTCAGGCCGATTTCACGCTGAGCTATTCGAACGCCCGATCGTCGCGACTCTCGGTTGCGCCTGAACGCGGCGGCGAAACGATCCTAGGCGTAAGGCAATACGACCTAGGCGCGAACGCGAAAGAAATCTACAAAGGAATTTTCAAGCACACCCAGTATTTCCAACTCGGAGGGCACACGGTTTTATTTCCGACGATCAAAGCGATGAAGGTGAACTACCGCGATTTTTCCTACCTTGAAGCAAGCTCTCTTTCACGCGGAAGACGGAACCGGATGATTAACTCCCTCTACTCGGACCAGTATGACGAATTCGGCATCAGGGGATATCCATCCGTTTCATTTTCTTCGCGCGAAGCAGTCACACTCTCCACCGACTTGAGATTTCCGATCTCGCAAATTTTCAGGGGATGGGGAACCAATCCGTTCTTCCTAAACCAACTTTACATGCAAGTGTTCGCCGAGGACACCTACCGACCGAACTCGATTCCAAAGTTCCAACACCTCCCTTCGGCGGGAGCGGGACTTCGGCTGAATGTGGACGCGCTGCTTTATGTCCCTCTGACTTTCGGCGTCGATTACCAAAAGGGGTTCAACACGAATGCCTTCGGAGAAGGAGAGGTTTTCTTCTCCGTGACGACTTCCTCTGTCCTCCCCTTTTAAGGAAAGCGGCTTGGACTTTCGTTATCGAGCAGTCTATGGCAGAAAATGGGCATGGACTCTCAAAAAGTGTTAGCGGGAAAAAAGGCCTTGATCGTCGGTGTCGCAAATGAGCGGAGTCTCGCTTGGGCGATCGCTCAGCATCTGCATGCCGCCGGTTGTGAGCTTGCTTTCACTTACGTCGGCGAATCGCTCGAACGCCGGGTTCGACCGCTTGCCGAAAGCATCGGAGCAAAACTAATCCTGCCGATGAACGTTCAAAGCGAAGCAGAAATGGATCAAGCCTTTCGCTCTATCAAGGATACTTTCGGTGGACTGGACTTTCTCATTCACTCGGTAGCCTTCGCAAACCGCGAAGACCTGGAAGGACGCTTCGTGGACACGTCTCGCGAAGGATTCCTGCTTGCGATGGACGTAAGCGCTTATTCACTCGTGGCCCTCGCAAAGAGGGCAGAACCGTTGATGGAACGAATCGAGGGGGTTCGCGAAGGCGGAGCCATCGTCACTCTTTCTTACATTGGCGCTACCCGCGTGGTTCAGAATTACAACGTCATGGGCGTCGCGAAGGCGGCTCTCGAAGCCACCGTGCGGTACCTCGCAAATGATCTGGGTCCGAAAAAGATCCGTGTAAACGCCATCTCGGCCGGACCCGTGAAAACGTTGGCCGCTGCGGGAATCCGCAATTTCCGAGAAATGCTTTCCAAGTCGGAAGAGAAAACCCCCCTTCGCGAAAACATCGACCAAGCCGATGTGGGCGCACTCGCTGCTTTCCTCTGTGGCCCAGGTGGAAAGCACATCACCGGAACGACGATGATGGTCGATAGCGGTACCCACATGATGGGAATGTAACTCTTTGACCCGCGAGGTTTGATCGATGACTGGGTTTACAGAACTGCACCGCCACCTCGATGTGTCTGTTCGCCTCTCAACGCTCCTCGAACTTGCGCAGGAACGAGGGTTAGTTCCGCTCAGTGATTCTCTGCCTGAATTTCGGCAGAAATTTATCTTGAACGAGCCCATGCGAGACCTTGCAACGGTCTTGGCGAATTTTTCGCTCTTTCCGCAAGTGCTCGACCGGCCAGAAGTTTTAGAGAGAGCCGCTTTCGAGGCTTGTGAAGATGCCTACCAGGAGGGGACGAGAACCCTTGAGTTTCGATATTCTCCGGGATTTGTCACCTCCCATTCTAAACTGCCGTGGATCGATACGCTCGATGCTTTCGAAGCAGGCCTTTTGCGCGCGAAAGGCCTCTATCCCGATTTGTCCGTGGGACTCATTTGCATCGGCTCCCGCGACTTAGGCATCGATTCGATTGCAGAGAGCGTGGACTTCTTCTTGAAACACCAAACGCGGTTTATCGGAATGGATCTCGCGGGAGATGAGGCAGAATATCCAAACCGACTCTACGGCGAAATCATGAAGCCCGTGGTGCAAGCGGGGGCGTCCATCACAATCCACGCAGGGGAAGCATCTGGACCGGACTCCGTATGGGCGGCGATCGAATACCTCGGTGCCACTCGCATTGGCCATGGCATTCGGTCGATTGAAGACTCGCAGCTCTTAACCGTGCTGAGGGACCGGCAGATCTTTCTAGAAAACTGTCCGATCTCTAATCGCGTGACGAGCGCTTGGCTTGATTACGCGACACATCCGTTCAAGACTTTTCTCGATTTCGGAATCCCAGTCAGTCTAAATACGGACGATCCGGGAATTTTTGGAAATACTTTAAATGATGAAATCGGCATTGCACGCGAAGTAATGGGAGTTTCCGATGCGAACATTCGGAAAAGTTTTCACCTCGCGCGCAAACATTCCTTTTTAAAAGGTCTGACTGTTGATGAATACGGAAATTAAAGGTTGAACTCCGCTGCTTCTGATCGACTCATTGCAAGGCCGGAAGCGGTGACGGGCCCGCAACTTTTTAAGCAACTCTGACCGACCAGCGGAATCGGTTCTGGGTTCAAACAAGTCGGTGTTCCTTTATGCCGAATGATCACCGCCAAAGTTTTATTTGCCAGAGTAACCGCCGCGCTCAATCCTAGCCGAACCTTACAGAATGACTTTGCATAGGCGAGCATTCCATTTCGAAATGAACTCGTACTGGCTAGGTAATCTGCACCTCGGAATCGGTTCATCCCGATCCCTCCTTTGCTTGCACTACTCTGAATGATCGAGAAATCGAACTGTGCCGCACTAATGGCATCGCAAGCTGCAGATGTTTTCGCATTTCTGATTCCGAACGGATCCATTCCTACCTGGTCGATGATAAAAACGTGCCCGTTGTTTGCCACAATGTCACCCGACTTAAGGTCTTCTGTCTTGGTGCTCGTCAGTGGAGAAAAACAGGAAAGGCCATTCGATACCGGACTTGCGAGCATCGAGGCGCTCACTCCATCGACTTGTGCAGGCTTGCTGCTCACCCCCGCCTTCAAACGAAGACCTCCGGCCATCACTGCGCTGGTAACGAAACCTGAACAATCAATTCCGAGCGAAGGTCCACCAGAGCCCGCATTCTTCGTTAGATCGAGAACTCCGAGCGTCGATGCGGCGTAAGGCTTGCCGCCGTAATCATAAATGATCGGTGATTTCGTGGCGGTAAAACAGCCACTAGGCGGGGAAACGCGGGAAGCATAGTACGGATTAGTTGCATAGATTTGCGATGCATTTAAAACCGTACGAACAGAACCGACACCATTACTATGAGTGCCGATTACACCGATCCCACTGACTGCGGCCGTTGCGGTTTTAATTTGGGATGCGGCGAGCGCGCTGCAGCTCTGGTATCCGACGGAGATTGTTTTGTAGGCACCGTAAAGAATAGAGCCGACTCGCTGCCGCCAGTTTTCAAACATCGGTACTGGATCGATTTGTTCGCCCATCGGCATGACGACATCTTTACTTTCGCACTGTCCGGCTACTGCTACGGATTCTGACTTAACGTTCGTCAGCGCATTTTCAATTCGATTTTGACGATTTCCGCGCAAGTCATCGGTGCGATCACCCAACTCCGTTTCGGCAAGAACCCGTAGGGCATTTTCTCTGTCTAATCCGCGCACGGAATCTGCAACCTCTGAGTAGAGTGTGGCGAATGCGTCACCTTGAGGACCGGTGAGTGCGGAAGCTCTAAGGTCTTTAGAAACAGATTCCGCCTCAGGGAGAGCGCCATAAATTTCTATTTGACGATAAAGCTCAGACCACACGCGATCTCTTAAAGAATCGCAATTTGGTTTTTCAACGATCGCTTGCGCGATCCTTTCGCTTTGGCCGGATGATTTTCCACATCCGACGAGAACTGCTATCAGAGCCAGGCAACCGACAATTTCGATTTTCAACTTCATGAGTTAAGGATGAATTGGAGTGAGAATTTTGAAATGGTACTTATTTACCCATTTTTTCCGAACGCCTGCACCGACAGTGGGTGTGTGTGTTTTGTGTGTGGGGTGTCGATATGAGAGAGAGGAGTCACTCTCGGTGCAGGCAGCTCGGCAAAGAGTTGCGGACCTCCTTTTGACCGCGTGGAATAAATTTCCGAGCCGCTAAGCAGCACGGACCTGGTTTCTACCGCGACGTTTTGCTTCGTAGAGAGCCTCGTCTGCAGCCTTAATCAGTTTTTCGCTGTCGAAGCCATCCTTGGCCGCTGAGGACATTCCGATGCTGATCGTGCATTTCCATTGCACCTTGCCGTCGGTTCCAGCGACAGCACCGTAAAGCCTCTCAACTCCGCGCCTCATCATTTCGGCTAGACCGAGAATCTCGGCGTCCGTTCCTTTTACGGCGACAGCGAACTCTTCTCCGCCGTAGCGACCCGTGAAGCATCGGGGGGTTTCAAATTGCTTCACGAGCCCAGCTACGCGTTGGATTACTTCATCGCCCGTTTGATGTCCGTGCGTATCGTTGATGATCTTGAAGTGATCGATATCAATCAAAAGCATTCCGCAATTTTCGTTCATTTTTTCACACTCCTTCAACATGGAATCCCACATGTCGAAGAAGGTTCGGCGGCGGTAAAGTCCGGAAAGATCGTCTGTCGATGCGTCTCCTTCAAGCTTCCGGAGGACCTGGAGCACCTGGCTGTAGCTCGTCTCGAGTGCGGTTACTTCGCCGTGGAGATGTGAGAGGAGTTGGCGAATGCCCTTGAGATTTGCGTCCAATTGCCCCTGGTCCATAGGTCCTCCGGTTTGCTTGTGGTTCTGATCGTCCTTGAGATTCCGATGTCAGAGACCGTGAGCCCTACGCTCCCGGTCCATCGTCGTCTCATGCCTTCTAGTAATGCGTGCCGGATGCCAATTTGGAATTGCGTGATATCAGGCACTTACCGACAGCAAAATCGGCAGAGACCGAGGGTAAGAATCGACACATGAGGTGGAAAAGTCCCGATTTCCAGGCAGACTAGAGAAATGAATTCTCTCACCTCACGTTTCCTTGCTCTTCTCTTGGTCTGCTTTAGCCTTTCGGCCTGCACGAGTGCGGCTCTGGACCCTGCGAAATTTCCGCTCCGTGCGGCAGACGCAAATCGAAACGAATCGCGCATTGAAGCAGCGCTCGAAACTCTCTGCGCGAAAGCCGGAGTGGAGTTTTGTGAAAAGCAGGCTCGCGTTTTACTAGAAAATGGAAAACCTCTGGAAGCCGAAGCAGTCGCATCCAAAGCCTGCCAAGCTGGGAAAAATTCTGCCTGCTCACTTGCTGGCGAAATTCTCCTTGCACAGGGTAAAATTCCCGAAGCTTCACGACTATTAACTGGAGCCTGCGAATCGGCCTCGCAAAAAGACGGGATCGCGTGCACGGGCGCCGGCGAGGCGGCGCTCCTATCCGATGATCGCGCGGGATCTCTCCGGCTTTGGAAACGAGGCTGCCAACTTGGAAACGTCGCTTCCTGCTACTACGTCGGAAAAACGCACCGGTTGGCGAATCGAATCTCTGAATCACTCCCGCCTCTCACGCGAGCTTGCACGGCAGGGGTTCTCGGCTCCTGCACCGAAGCGGGCATCAGTCTCATGCTCAGTGGGAAATCTGAAGGAGCGCTCGAAAAATTCGCAGCCGACTGTGAGCATCGATCGATGCGTGCCTGTCGATGGCTGCCGCTCCTCCTCGACAAGTCGAAGAACTCGGCGCTTGAAAAGACCCTGGAATCTGATTGTCGAAAGAATCATTCCTTAGAAGCGTGTTATGACTCGACTGTTTTACAGTTCCTTCGTCCAGGCGGACGCACCCTTGCGCTCTACCGATGGAAACAAAACTGTGGCGCAGGACACTCCATGAGTTGCTGGGAAGAATTTTTAGAAGTGAATGGCCTTCGCCCGCTTACCCAAATGAATACGGAACTCTTGAAGTTTTGTACCGATGGAATATTGGCCGCTTGTTATGCTCGAGGTGTGAACTTCGCAGAGCAGGGTCACCCCGCAGAAGCCCTTTCCAGTTGGCGGGGAGCTTGCGATAAAAATGAAGCATGGAGCTGCTTGCTCGCGTCGGAGTCCGATGGTCCCACGATTTCCGAGAAGGCAAAGTACCGGGAACAAGCATGCCGATTAGGCCTTAAAAAAGCTTGTGAACCTGCGGATACGATTGGCGGGCTTTCTGTTTCCGTCGCTTCGCCCACCACAGGCACAGTGACCCAACCCGTGTGCGGATCAGGAGATGCGGAAGCCTGTGCATTCGAAGGCACACGCCGCGCGGAGACGGCCCCCGACAAATACGACAACGCAGAAGCCCTGGACTTGCTGAAACGCGCTTGCCTCGCTTCTTCGACTTTGGGATGTGAGGGATACGCGAAATCTTTGTCAAAATAGAGAATTCGGCCGGCGTTTAATTTCTGACACGTCTCAGGAGGGGAAAAAATAGCCTCTACCCCTCATCCCATCGTTCGCAGAGACTTTAGAAATGGCTTTTTCCAATCGCAAAACTTCTCGGTGCAAATCAAATTCCCGCCTTACTCTTTCGCTGATGACAGTGCTGTTTACGGCGAGTTTCATTTCCGTAAATGCGTCCGCAGCTCTGCCGAGTGACCTCACCTACTCGCTCGAACCCATCGTGGGATATGAATTTCAAAAGAAAGAAAATCCATCTCGCCGGGTTCGAGTCTTTACCTATGGCGGCAGAATCATCGCGGGATATAAAATACTCTCCGCCGAGGGGGAATACACGCTCGGGAACAGCAACGAGACCTTTGCGAGCTCATCAACCCAAATCGAAGAAAAACGCCAAACAGCGCGGATAGGTCTCCGCTCGACCTACTCTCTCGGCTCAGTCATCGATTGGTACCTTCGCGGCGGAGCGGAAAATCAGAAACGGCACACGACTACCACGGTTTCCGGAGTCATCACCGAAAACGACTCACCCTCGAAGGTTTATCCCTACGTTGGAACGGGGGTTTCTTTAAAAATCGGAATGCAACTGAGCTTGAATGCCAGTGTGATTGCGACCGTGAAGGATACGAAAGATCTCAATCAGAATGAGTACACGACGACGCTCGGTGTGAATCTGAATTTCAATACTCGCTAGAAAAAAGGGCTCTCAGGCAAAACCTGAGAGCTCTCCCTAATCTTTGGAGTAATAATAATTCTCTGAATTAAGCTGCCTGTGCCGTATCGTCCTCGGCCCCGACTTGACGGAAATCCGCGGCTTTCACCGCATGCCTCCGAAGCAGGCGCAAAAAGTTCGATCGATCCAGCATCGCTTCGCGAGCCGCGGCCGAGACGTTGCCATCGTGCCGAGTGAGGGTATTCACGAGGTATTCTTTCTCAAACGCATCCACCCATTGCTTCTTCATTTCCATGTAGCTACCGGTTTCCGTCGTCCCGTTGGTCGCCGGATTGGTATTAGTAGGAGTCGTTCCGCCTGCTGAAGCAGTCGCCTTGGATGGCGATCCCCCGCCATTCGGAACCACCGAAAGATTCGCACGAGCGCCCGGAAATCCAATCACTTGTCCGGCTTTGCCCGTAGGAATGGTGAGGTTCGAGGGAGTGATCGGAGAGTTTCCGACGTGCACTAGTGCCACCCGCTCGATCACGTTCAGCATCTCACGGACGTTACCTGGCCAGGAATAGCCCTGAATCGCGGTTTCCGCATCCGGAGTAAATCCGGAAAAATGCTTCCCGCGGGACTCAAACGCACTGTGTGCGAATTGCTTCGCCATCGGGACGATGTCTTCCGAACGAGTGCGCAGCGCAGGAACTTCGATCACCACTCGAGATAAGCGGTGATAAAGGTCTTCGCGAAACGCACCCGACGCGACTTTCTCGCCCAAATTCACGTTCGTCGCTGCGACCACTCGAACATCGGTTTCGATGTCGCCCGTTCCACCCACGCGGCGTAGCACCTTTTCTTGGAGAACTCGTAGTAACTTCGCTTGGAGTTTCACATCCATCTCGCCGATCTCATCGAGAAATAGCGTGCCTCCGCGCGCGATCTCAAACAAACCGCGCTTCAAACTATTTGCGCCCGTAAAAGCTCCTTTTTCGTGACCGAAAAGTTCGCTCTCAAGTAAAGTCTCATTGAAATTCGCGCAGTTCACGGCCACCCAAGGACCCTTGGTGCGGCGGGAAGAGGCTTGGACTTGGCGAGCAATGCCTTCTTTTCCCGTTCCGCTTTCGCCCAAGATAAGGACGCTTGGTTCTTCCGCTTCGACTCGAGTCGATTCGCGTTTCAAAACAGAGAGCCATTCGTTCGTCTTCGTCATCGCTTCCGATTTCGAGATGTACCAACTTGAAGCTTCCGCTTTTCCCTCGACGCGTTCGATGCGGGCTTCTAAGCGAGCAACCAAGTCTAAATTTTCTACTTGGAGGGCATATTCTTTTTGGCAACGTTGGACGGTGTGAACGAATGCCTCGAGGTCGAAAGGTTTTTCCAGGTAGTCCGTCGCGCCGTATTTTACAGACTGGATCGCCGCTTCTTTTTCACCATGGCCCGTAATCACGACGTACTTCGTGTGAATATTCTTTTCCTTCAAAGACTTCATCAGCTGAAAACCATCTCGGCCCGGCATCTTCAAATCGGTGACTACCGTTCCGATTCCGTTTCCGGTGCTTCCGAAAAGTTTTTCTGCTTCGTTCGCATCGGCTGCCACGAGTGTGTCGTAACCTTCACGTTCCATTCGGGACTTTAGTAATCTCCGGATCGACTCTTCATCATCTACGATTAACACTCTCGCTTTATTCATATGCATGCTCCTCTGATTAACCAAGTTCTCTGAAATCTTTTGGAAGGCGAACGACAAATTCCGTTCCCTTTCCCTCTTCGCTCTGAATCTGAATACTGCCGTGAATTTTTGACAAAATTCCGTAACTTAAGCTCAGGCCGAGACCCATTCCCTTACCCACTTCTTTCGTGGTGAAGAACGGATTGAACGCTTTCGCTTTTGTTTTTTCGCCCATCCCGATGCCGTCATCTCTGAACCGAACTTCGACAAACAGTCCTTCGACACGCGCGGAAATCGTGATCTTTCCACTCCCTCTTCCGGTGGCCTCGATGGCATCGCGGGCGTTCGTCGTCAGGTTGATGAAAACTTGTTCGAGCTGGAGGGGATTTCCATACACGCACGGCGAATCTTTACCGGCATCGGCAGATGCCGAATCCGACATCGGTTCATAATCTCTGACGACTTCGATCCCTCGCGACGTCAACTGCCGTGAAACCATCTTCAGCGCTTCTTCGACGGTGGTGCGAACGTCCACCCATTCAAAATCTTCGGTCGACTTGCGAGTAAACGTGCGCAGATGCGAGATGATCTTCGCCATTTTGTCCGCGCCAGAAATAATTTCTCGAAACCCGACGGAAGCTTCGCCTTCGACTGGAGTGCCTTTAATCACGGAGGATAACCCGTATTCAAGCTCCTGAGCGTAGCCGCGAATCGACATGAGCGGCTGGTTTAATTCATGCGCAATACCCGCAGCCAATTCGCCGAGGGCGGCCATTTTTCCGGCTTGCACGAGCGTGTCTTGGGTCGCTTTGAGGGCCGAGTTCATTTTTTCAAGCTCGACGAATGCATTTCGAAGCTCAGAGTGTTTCGTAATGAGCTCTCTCTCCATTCGTTTTTTTTCTGTGACATCCCGGAAGAGCACGAC
The DNA here is from genome assembly GCA_014376785.1 of Oligoflexia bacterium. Classification (GTDB taxonomy): domain Bacteria; phylum Bdellovibrionota; class UBA1018; order UBA1018; family UBA1018; genus JACMQW01. The sequence goes on along the minus strand of JACMQW010000031.1, from coordinate 9,911 downwards.
TGAAATGGATCCTTCTGCATTTTCGCCGGGCATCAGACGAACCGAAAGATCCACGACTCGCGGGTAACCATCTTTCCGTTCGATGGCGATGTCTTCGTAGGTTCCTTCGCTACTAAATATTTCTGGCGCAAGCGCACGAGTGCGTGAAGGAAGTTTTGCCTTCGGACTGAGGCTCGAGAGGGGCTGACCCACTAATTCGGATTTTAGAAATCCCGTCATCTCTTCTGCAGCTGGGTTAACGAGTTCGATTCGTCCATCACTGTCTAAAGTAATGAGTGCATCCGACACACATTCGAAGACGGCCTTAAACTTCGCTTCTCCGTCGTGATCACTTCTCACGGCTCGCAGAGGGTGTAATTTACGCGTTTGCATTTAGAAATGCCCCCGCTTTTTCCATCGCCTTCGCCAAATCTTTTTCAATGGTGGTTAAATCATCAATGCCCAGTCCGAGATCCTCGAGCATTTCTGCAACGACAACCCCTTTCGAGTAATCGCCGGACTTTCCGTAAATTTCGCTGCCGCCCTCTTCATTCGCTTTTTTGACGACGATGGTGTTTGCAAGTCTGACGACTTGGATCACTTTCTTTGCGGAAGCGAGCAGAGATGCCATCTTCGAAACTTCAGTATGGTGGTAACGAATGGCTTGGCGCACGACCTGCGGCAGTCCCCAGCGCGTTGCCATCATGTCTCCGATGTAAGCGTGGGTCAGCAGATCATGTTCTCGTTCGATTTCGATAAATCCTTTTTTTCCTTCGCGCGCTCGCTTGAGAATAAAGGTGAGACGGTCACGATCCACTTCGTAGATCACGAGTTTGCCGATATCGTGAAGTAGACCGCAGGTGAAAACTTCTTCGGGCTTACCGATATTCCACCGCTTGGAAATGCCTTCGCTGCAAACGGCAACCGCCAGCGCGTGCATCCAGAAATCTTTCATGGTCAGCGAGTCATCCCCGAATTTAGAGAACATCGAAAAGACGGAGAGCGAGAGAACGAGTTGGGCGACAGTGTTAAACCCTAGAAAGGCGAGAGCCTTCTGAACATCACTGACTCCACCCGGAACCGCGTAATAGGAACTATTTACGAGTCGCAAAATTTTTGCTGTAAGAACTTGGTCTTGTTTCAAGATGGCCGCGATATCTCCGCTGGTGGCGTTCGGATCTGCGATGAGTTCATTCACTTTCATCGCAATCACGGGCAGGGTCGGCATATCCTGCAATTTCGTCAGAAGGTCCTGATACTCTGCGGCTGTCTTCACGCTGAGTTCCGAAACCGCATCGAATGCATTACTTTTCAGTAAGTCGTCTGCGCCGGCGGAAGTGTGTTTCAGCGGATGAGCCATCGTGGATAAATTTCCCTTCAAGGTCTCATCGGACACATGAGTCGAAACTTTTACCTCATTCAGAATCGCTCACTCTTTTTACAAATCTGGCCAAGGAATTGACGGTGTTTTCAGCCAACTCCCCCTAAATTCGATCTCAAACCCGCGATTTAGGGCGAGACCTTGAACAAGCGTCACAGATTCCGAGGAATTCCAGCCGATGTTCGACTTCGGAAAAACCTTTCGCCGCGACCACTCTCGCGATCCGTCCTTCGATCTCTTCTAGGAAACAGTCATCCAACGGGAGTGTCTTCCGACAACTCCGGCAGGTGACATGGTGATGGTGATGCCCGGGATCGAGTGAAAGCTCATAACGGGCAATTTGATCACCGAGGTCGATGACTCGGGCAATGCCCGCCTCCTGGAACCCCTGAAGATTTCTATAAACCGTGACCAGGTCGATCGGAGCGCTCTTTTTTTTCGAAAGGACGCGAAAAATATCCTCCGCGCTAAAGGGGCCATGCCCCGAGGCGAGAGCTTGGAGTACGGCGGCCCGGGGCTTTGTCCGCCGAAAGCCTTTTGCTTTCAGTCGGTCCCAGGCGGCAGCCACTTCTTCGGGTTCGGTGATTAGGGAGAGGGCGCGCATTCCATCCAGGTATAGACCGGTTTAGCATCCTGTCGGAAAAAAGTTCCGGCCCGGGCCTAAGACGCATCGCACGATAAATCTTTACCTAAAAAGTCGGTATTTGAGAGAAAATTCCCTCCCCTCCCCCCCGCTTTGCACTTTTGGTTTCCTAGGCTTTGCGTTAGAAGCTTAATTCTCCGTTTCTAACCGTATGAATACCTCTGTGTGCTGGGTCCGCTTGAGTGGATGCCGGGGAGCTTTGGTAGAAGAGGTCGAAATAGAGTGGCCTCGCGAAAGCGAATAACCGCGAAAATAGACCCGAAGTGAGCAAAGCATGATTAAGAAAATGAAGTTGAAAAAGGGCGATCTCGTCGCAGTGATCGCTGGAAAAGACAAAGGCAAGCAGGGCCAAATCACGGAAGTGGTTTTGAAAGACAATAAAGTCGTCGTGGAAGGCGTAAACGTGATGAAAAAGCACGCGAAAGCTTCCCAGCAAAATCCCCAAAGTGGAATCATCACCAAGCAACTCCCGATCCATGCATCCAACGTGATGCTGGTCGATCCAAAATCTGGCAAGCCTACGCGCGTCGGAAAAAAATCGACCAAAGATGGATGGGTCCGCATCGCTAAAAATAGCGGTACGGAAATCAAAGAAACCAAAGTTGCTTCGGCAAAGTAAGGAGCCCTTGTCATGTCTCGTCACTGCGAAATGACTGGAAAAGGCCCGACGACGGGTAACCTCGTCAGCCACTCGAACATTAAAACCCGCACGCGTTGGCTTCCGAACTTGAAACGTAAGAAATATACGGTTCAAGAACTCGGACAAACCATCACAGCTAAACTCTCCACGCACGCGATCAAAACGATCGATAAGCAAGGTGGTTTCTCCCGCGCTCTTCTCCTCTCAAAGGATGAAGGCCTCTCGGATAAACTCCTGCACCTGAAGAAACAGCTCGTCAAAGCGTTGAAGAAGTAATCGAGGATACGCCCATGGAAAAAATCGGAAAACTGACTACTAAAGAAGATACGGGTCCTAAAAAGACGGCAGCCCCTCGCGCAAGCGGTGGTGGCGGCGGTGGAAACTACGGCGGAGACCGCGAAGAGCGCGGCGGACGCGGCGGTGGTGATCGCGAAGAGCGCGGCGGACGCGGCGGTGGTGATCGTGATGATAAAGGCGGCGGATCTTGGCGCCGTCGTGAGCGTCCTCCTTTGGACCTCATCGTCGACTACAAGGACATCGAAACCCTTCGCCCTTTCATTGCTGAAGGCGGACGGATCGTTCCTTCACGTGTGAACCGTTTAAATCGTAAACAACAACGCGTGCTTCAAGGCGAAATCAAACGCGCTCGTCAACTTGCCCTGCTGCCGATCTCTGATCGCCACACGGCAATGAGATAAGGAAGGACTCGAACATGAAACAAGCTATTCATCCCGAGTACAAAGAAATCGCCATCAAGGATATGTCGAGCGGATTCACTTTCCTGACTCGCTCCACCCGAGTTCCGACGGAAACGATCGAATTCGAAGGAAAACAGTATCCTGTCTTGAAGGTCGAAGTTTCCTCGAAGTCTCACCCGTTCTACACGGGCCAAGAGCGCATCATGGACACCGCGGGCCGCATCGAGAAGTTCAACCGCCGTTACAAGAAATAAGGCGAGGAAGAATCAACTATGGCAACCCTTTCCAAGGTCAATCAGAACAACAAGAAAAAAGAGATGTCCGAGCGCTACCGCAAGGTGCGTGAAGAACTCAAAGCAACGGCTTACAGCCTGACCGCTTCGGAAGAAGATCGTCAAACTGCGCAAAAGAAGCTCCAAAAGCTTCCACGCAATTCAGCTAAAGTTCGTTACAGAAACCGATGCGCCCTGACGGGTCGCCCACGCGCTTACCTCCGTAAGTTCGGCCTTTGCCGAATTAAATTTCGGGAGTTGGCTCTAACGGGAATGATTCCCGGCGTGACGAAATCGTCCTGGTAATAAGGAGTAGGTGAAATAAAATGGCAGTTCCTAAGAAAAAAATCAGCCGCAGCCGCCGCAACATGCGTCGCCACTCGTGCGCCTATCAAATCGACCCAGTGGCTTACACCACCGGCCTTGACGGCGCTCTCGTGCGTACCCATACCGTTACGTTGGAAAACGTTGCTCAGTATGTGGAAGCCCGAACAGCAGCGAAAGCTGCCCGTAAAGCCGCAACCAATAACGCGAAGTAATCTTCGTTTTTAGAACGAAAAGCCTCCGAGGATTTTCCTTGGGGGCTTTTTTTGTTCAAATTCAAGAAAGACATCGGCTAAAAAATGACGCATTCGCCGAAAAAGCTGAACCATTCTCAGCATTTGTGGCGATATTCCCCTGAATCGCTGGCACCAGAATTGCTCTAACGAATACTCATGAAAAAGCAAAATTTACTGACTTCGAAAATCCTTGGAATCATCGTCGCTGGTCTTGCAGTGAGCTCCCTTGGCTCTGCAATCGCAGAAGAATCAACGGGCGAAAAAATAGGATCCGAAGCTCGCGACACGAAAGTGACGGCTAAGAAGCACATGCGTAAAGGTAAGAAGAAAGTTCGCGATGCGACGGGCAACCACAGCACCACGGAAGATATGAAAGACGGAGCAAACAACGCGATGGATAGCACCAAAGCGGGAGCAGAAAAGTTAAAAGACAAAGTGGATTGATCCTATCCCATTGAAAACGCGGGAGGTTGGTCGCTCACTTTCCGCGTAATCCGTCCTTTACTGATTTGATTCATTCACTCCACACAAGATTTGAATCTTACATTGTTGATCTGATTCATCTTCTATCCCACTCACATCCCAGAAGATGGATCAGCTCTCTGAAAGCCCCGGAATGCGTTCGCGCCTTTCGGGGCTTTCCTCTTTTCAGTATGCCCGGAAAAGAAGACGCTCCGAGCATGTCTATTCCGAAGTCTAAAGCGGTGGTCATCCTTGCCTTCTCCCCTCCCTCGGAGGTGCTGCGCAACTTAAAGGAGAAATTTCGTCTGATCGATTCGAGCGGGACATCGCTCAGCACCGCGGAGATCTTACAGCTAGCGGTTGAGCACCAGGCTTATGGACTGATGGTCAGCACCGAACACCGGCTTGGCGGAGAAAAAATTTCTGCCCTTCCTTCGTCAGTGAAGGTGATAGCGACATCGTCCGTTGGATTCGATCACCCCGATCGCCCCTCAGCCAAAGCACGCGGAATCATACTGACGAATACTCCCTCCGTCCTATCGGAAGACACCGCAAACCTAGGCTTCCTATTGCTCTTGAATGTGAGCCGTCGCGCACGGGAGTACTGAGGCATCATGGAGGCAGGTTGGCCGAAGAGATTTGGGCAAGGTGAGATGCTCGGAGTGAATCTACGCGGAAAAACTTTAGGAATTTTCGGTATGGGGGACATCGGTCGGGCGGTGGCGGAGCGGGCCCGCGCATTCGGGATGCGAATTCTCTATTCAAATCGGCACCGACTCTCGCCCGAATGAGAGAAAGACGCCGTTTTTTACCCGAAAATCGAGGACATGCTGCCCCTCTGCGACGTCTTGTCATTGCACGCACCGGGCACTCCTGAAACGAAACATATGATGAATCGTGAGACTTTTGCGCTGCTAAAGCAGGGCGCGATTTTCGTAAACGTTGCGCGCGGAAGTCTAGTCGATGAGAGCGCTCTCAGTGAAGCGCTGGAAGCGGGCCGACTCTTCGGTGCAGGACTCGACGTCTTTGAGCGCGAACCCGAATTTAACCGTCGCCTCTTCGACTTTCCAAACGTGTTTCTCACTCCGAATATGGGAAGCGCAACCCTGGAAACTCGGAATGCGATGGGCGAGTTAGCGGCCGAGAATATCCAGGCGGTATTTGAAGGACGTGCGCCACTCACACCGATCACGCCCTAAGGCGCCGACGGAGAAAACGATTTCTTCGATTTAGAAAAATAACGGATCGCCTTTCCTTCCATGAGAATCTGGCCTTCACCCCCATCATCCGAACATTCGGCGGTGGTGAATGATTTCGACTTACCATCCATGTAATAAACGACCGATCGCACATTGATGACGGCATCTGCTTTCAAATCTCGACGGGCTCTCTTCAGAAGGTCGCGCGCGCCTTTATTGAAATAGTTTTTACAGAGGTCTTGCTCCTCTCTCTCTGCGTTCAAAGAACTGTACCGAACCCGCACGCGCACGGGACCCAATACCTTATATTTCTGCGCGGGCTTGGTGTCGATGAACACGGCATCTTCGGGAAACTCAAAGGCCGTGTATTTCGGATCCGGCAATGAAGCACAACTAGATATGAAGAAGAGAGAGAGAACCCAGAAAATGGATCTCACTCTAAAAAAATAAAAGCGAATCTCGAACAAGAGCATTTCCTCATTCTGAGCTTTTTAAAACTTTTCGCCAGCCATTACCATTGTGGGAGCCGCATAATTCTAGAGACGTGCGGATCTCGAGCGACCTAAGGCTCTTCGTAAACGAACGTGTCGTTTTTATAATTTCGAAGCGTCCACTTCTTCCCTTCGTGACTCTTCACGTAGTTCGGAATGAGAGGAATCTTCCCGCCCCCCCCGGGACCGTCGATCACGTAATGAGGAACGGCCATTCCAGAAGTCCAACCGCGAAGGCTCTCGATAATCTCGAGACCCTTCTCGACAGGAGTGCGAAAGTGGGAAATTCCCTGAGCCATATCGCACTGGAAAATATAATAAGGCCGGACGCGCATCATGAGGAGTTTATGGTTTAACTCCATCACGAGTTTTGGATCGTCGTTTACGCCTTTCAAAAGAACCATCTGGTTATTCACCACGCAGCCTGCGTTTGCGAGTCGCGCGACCGCATCGAACGCTTCTTGGGTACACTCCTTTGGGTGATTGAAGTGCGTGTGCACAAATACCGGGTGGTATTTTGTCAGCATCTGCGCAAAAGAATCCGTAATCCGCTGAGGGAGCGTGACTAAGTTTCGGGTTCCTATACGAAAGACTTGGATGTGCTCCATCGCGCGGAGTCTTGAGAGAATGTACTCTAACCGATCGTCCGAGTTTGAAAGCGGATCGCCTCCGGAAATGATCACATCCCGCACTTCTTTGTGCGTTTCGATGTAATTCAAACCGTCTTCTAATTGTTTGTTCGCGGCCGCCGAGGAAGGATCGGAAACTTTTCGCTTTCGCGTGCAATGCCGACAGAAAACCGGGCAATTATGAGTGGTGTAAAAGAGCACGCGGTCAGGATAACGGTGGGTAATCCCAGGGACTGGCATGTCTTTTTCTTCGCCGAGTGGGTCTTCCAGATCGATGTCTCGAACACTAAGTTCCCCGATTGAAGGAACGGACTGTAAACGAATCGGGCAGTTCGGATCATTCGGATCCATCAGGGACGCGTAATACGGGGTGATCCCCATGTTAAACATCTCGTTTGATTTTGCGAACGCGGTTCGCTCATCTTCGGTCACATTCACTACTTTTTCGAGCTGCTCAAACGACTTCACTCGCTTCTGCTGCTGCCAGATCCAGTTGTTCCAATCCTTGTCTTCGACGCCCTTCCAGACATCGGGCCGAGGGGCAGGAAGAAAGCGGTCGCGAACCGTGTTTTTAGTGACGATCGTATAAGCCATAACGCAATACCTCTGGATGAAAAACAGATGGACGGTTCCCTGAGGCTGCCAGATTATCGAGGCGGTGTAAATGCCCTCATTTACGCGATGCGTCTTTGTATCGATGTCCGAAAGGGAGTGCTACCCTTTTCTATACTATGCTTGGAAATCTCTTTTTAGGTCTTTCGTTGATGGGCGCCGAATGGGTGCTTTATCTTTTGGTTCTGCTTTCGTTGTTTTCGGTATCCATCCTCTTCGAACGGAATTTTTTCTATCGTTCCGCCCTCAAGGGAATCGAAGATTTTAGAAAAAATCTCAGAGATGCAGTGAGCTCCGGAGAATGGGACCGTGCCCTGACCATCGCGAAATCTAGAAATCACTCCCAGCCAATGGACAAACCCGATCTCGAGTCCGCAATGGCCGTGGCGCTTTTATCGGAGAGAAAAGGAAGTCCAGAAATTCTAAATGAGCTCGCTCAAGATCACGTCGTCCGTGCGCGCGTGAAATGGGAACGGTCTCTCTCCCTTCTGGCAACCATCGGAAACAACGCTCCGTTCGTCGGCCTCTTCGGCACGGTGCTTGGGATCATCAAAGCGTTCAATGACCTGTCTCTGAACGCAGCCGGCGGCGCAGGCGCTTCTGGAGTCACTGCGGGAGTCGCCGACGCCTTAGTCGCGACCGCAGTCGGAATTCTCGTCGCGATCCCGGCAGTGGTTGGATTTAACCTGTTTCAAAGACGCACGAAGGCAGCCCTCTCCCAAGCCGAGGCACTCAAGTGTTTCCTCGTCGGTAAAATCGCAGGTCAGGCAGGGAACCACTAATGGCGGGAACTTTCGGCGGAGGGGACGACGACGTCATTTCCGGAATTAACGTCACTCCTCTCGTCGATGTCGTGCTGGTTTTGCTCGTCATCTTTCTCATGACCGCGCCGGTCATTTACCAATCCGCCATTAAAGTGCAGCTCCCTAAAGCCCGCTCTGGCGAAGATGTGGGCAAAAAGAGCCCGCTGAATTTCACCGTCAGCGCGGATGGAAAAGTCTACTGGAATGGTGAACTCATGGGCACCGAAGCCCTCACTGCGAAATTAAAAACACTCGGTCAAGGAATCAAAGAAGAAACGGCCATCATCAGCGCCGACCAATCCACTCCCCATGGAACGGTCATTCAGCTGATGGATTCTCTTCGCGTGGCCGGTCTGGTTCGATTCGCCCTTAACGTCGAATCAAAACCTGTCACGGCGCCGAAGAAAAACTAGCGGCTCAAGCGGTGTGTTGAAACTCTGGTGAAAGGGCTTCGCCCTCCCATTTAGACACGACCGTGGTCGCCACACAGTTTCCGAACAGATTCACCGCCGTGCGGGCCATATCCATAAATTCGTCGACGCCGATGATCAGGGCGATTCCTTCGAGTGGTAATCCAAACGCAGTCAGCGTTCCAGAAAGCACGACCAAAGATGCGCGAGGGACTGCCGCAACTCCCTTAGTGGTCAGCATGAGGGTCAGCATCATCGTCAGCTGGGTTCCCAGCGTGAGTTCGACATGCGCGGCTTGGGCGATGAAGATCGCCGCCACTGCAAGGTAAAGCGTGGACCCATCGAGATTAAAGCTGTAACCGAGCGGGAGCACGAAGCTTGAAATCCGCTTTGAAACTCCCATTTTTTCTAACGACTGAAGGGCACCCGGATAAGCGGATTCGCTCGAGGTGGTCGCGAATGCAAGCAAGATGGTCGGCCGGAGTTCCCGGAGAAACGCACCCACCTTTACACGCGCGTAAAGAAGCGCTGGAACCATCACGAGCATTAGAAAAACAAAGAGGGCTAAGTAGAGACTACCCACCAACTTCGCCATCGGCAGCAGCACTTTCACTCCGTGCTCGGCCACTGCGCCGGCCATCGCGGCCCCCACTCCGATCGGAGCCATGGCCATCACGATGCTCGTGAACTTGAACATCACTTCGTTCAATCCCTCACAAAAGCGTAGAACCGGTTTTCCTTTTTCGCCCGCAAGTAAAACGGCCAGCCCGAAAATCACCGAGAAGAGCACGACTTGGAGCACATCCCCTTTTACGATCGCTTCGGCGAAGTTCGTCGGGAGGAGGTGCTCGATGAATCCCCCAAACGACATTTTCGTTTCGGCCGCCTTCGAAATCTGCTCACTCATCTCATGACCGATGGAGAGACCATCCCCCGGCCGAAGCACATTCACAAAAAAGAGACCGATCGCGAGCGCTGCCGTCGTCGCAATCTCAAACCACACAATCGCGCGGAGCCCCGTACGCCCGAGGCTTGAAACACTCCCAGCAGAGGAAATTCCGCAAACGATCGATGCGAAAATAAGAGGCGCGATGATGCATTTTACGCCGTTTAAAAACAGGGAACGAAACGG